>JANNKS010000013.1:0-8641 GCA_031396425.1 Rhizobacter sp.
CAGCCAGTCGACCGCGTCGCGCCCGATGAAACACTGCGCATAGTTGCGCAGGCGGTGGATGCGGTCGCGGCAGTCGAGCCCGCCGGGGCTGCGCATCTGCTGCCAGAGTTGCCGGGCCATCGCGTCGATCACGGGTCGCTGCGGTGTCGGCGCGATGGCGGCGGCCTTCGCGTCCACCGGCTTTGCGGGCGCTTGCGCGGGTTGCTGCGCCGCGAGCCACTGCACGAACGTGTCGAGCGGCAGCGGCCGGGCGATCAGGTAGCCCTGCGCATACTGCACACCGCGCGCGGCCAGATAGTCCCACTGCGCGCGGGTTTCGACGCCTTCGGCGATCAGGCGCACCTTCAGTTGGCCGGCCAGCGCAATGATGGCGTCCAGCACCGGCCGGCTCGCGGTCTGCTCGCCGATGGTGCTGACGAACGCGCGGTCGATCTTGATGCGATCGATCGGCAGGTGCTCGAGCGAGGCCAGGCTGCTGTGGCCGGTGCCGAAGTCGTCGATCGCCACGCGCCAGCCGGCCGCGTGCAAGGCCCGCAGGGCGAGCGCGCCGCCCGGGTCGACGGCTTCGCGTTCGGTCAATTCGAGTAACACCCGCTCGCGCGGCAAAGTGCCGGCGTGGAACAGATCGTCCAGCGTTTGCGCGAAGCGCGGTAGGCGCAACTGCGCCGCCGTCAGGTTGAACGAGAAATACAACTCCGGGTGCGCCAGGGCCACCGACGCCAGCGCGTGGGCGGCGCGCGCCATCACCAGGTCGGACATCGGCACGATCAGGCCGGTGCGCTCAGCCTCGTCGATGAACTCGCCCGGTGCCAGCGTGCCGCGTTGCGGATGGGCCCAGCGCATCAACACCTCGCCGCCCGCGCAGCGCCCGGTCGCCAGGTCGACGATGGGTTGCACGTAGGGCTCGAACTGGCGCTTCTTCAGGCCTTGTTCGATGCGGTGCACCAGGCGTGAACGCAACACGGCGCGCGACCAGAGCGTGCCGATGCCCACCAGCAGGGCGAGCCCCGCCGCCGCGGTCGCTGCGAGTGACCTCCGCGCGATGGCGGCCCACAAGCCAGTGCGGGCTACATCGGCCTGGACCATCACGGCGTGGCGCGCCGAACGCGCTGGGGCGCGAAGCGTTTCCATGGTCTTCACACCCGGCTTGATCGCGTCGAGCGTCGCCAGCGGGCGCTGGTCGGCGGACAACAAGGTGACCCGAACCGCCATCGTGCCGGCCCAGGGCCTAGGCGCATTCGCGCGTGCGTCGAACACCCGGCTGTCGAGCACGCCGACGAGGAAACGGCCCGGCGTGCGGGCACGCGTCACCATCAGGCGTGTCGCGATCGCGCCGGTGGAATACAGGGCCAGGCGCTGGCCCGGCGGCTGCGGCGGCGTGAACGCCGGGCCGGGGCCATCGGGGTGGCAAGCCTGCTCGGCGCCATCGAAACCCAGCACAAATCGCTCCACCTGGTTCGATGCCAGGCTGGCGCGCACCAATGCGGCCATCACCGCCGGCGTGCAAGCGTCGGCCGGCGCAAGGTCCAGCTCGGCCTGGAGGTCCGACAGTTCGAAGTCGATGTCGTCCAGGCGTGCGTCGACAAAACCGATCGCGACAGATGCCGCTTCGCTGGCCGCGGTGCGATGGGTCTGCCAGACGTCGGCAACACTCAAGGCCAAGGCCAGCGCGATCACCACGAGCGCGAGGCCGCAGACGCGCCCGGTGTGCAGGGTCAACAGGCGGGTGCGGCTGATCTGGCGTTGCGACGCGCCGGCGCGAAACCAGCGCAGAACCGCGCGCCAGTGGCCAGGCTTCACCGCATCAGACAAATGGGGCTCGGCAGCGCCAGGGCGGTCAGGGGCAAGAAGTGATTTCACCCTACGTTATCGCCCGGCACCCGGTACAACTGAGTTGCGCCGCGGCGCAACGGCGCGCGACTTCGTGACAAATGTGCCGCAATGGCGGCTCTGACCGCGCGATGAGGCAGGTGCGCAGCTTCGGCACGAAGATTCGCACCGCATTCCTGTGACAGCTCAAGGCTGACGGGTCCGCGCAGCTTGATGATTCGAACATGAGCACCGTTGCCACCGAATTGGTCGCCCTAATAGAACGCCTCGACAAGACGCTCCCGCTGCCGACCGTACACGCGCTGCACTTGCCCGCAGCGTCGGCCGCAGGCACGCGCGATGGCGAGTTCTGCGCCATCGAACTGGACGACGGTTCACTCGGCCTGAGCTTCGTGCTGCTGGGCGATACGCTGGCGACGCTGCGCGGCAGCGAAGCGCACGCGGCGCTGGCTGGAACGCCGGCAGTCGAGCTTGCGCGCCGCTATGCCGATTCGAGCGGAGCGCAGCGCGCGCTGGGCTTTGCGGCCGTCAATGCGCTCACGCGGCACCTGTTCGACCGCGCCGGCTTCGCGCCTGCGGCAGCGGCGGGTTCGCTCGGCGAGCTGGGCCTGCAGACCGGCGACCACCTCGGCATGATCGGCCTGTTCCCGCCGCTCGTGCCGCAGGTGCTCGCCAGCGGGGCGCGACTCACGGTGCTGGAATTGCGCGCCGATCTGGCCGGCGCGCGCGACGGCTGGTCGGTCACGCTCGACGCGGGCGATCTGGCGCACTGCAACAAGGTGCTGTCGACCAGCACCGTGCTTCTCAACGACACGCTCGACACGATCCTCGAGCGCTGCCGGCACGCCGAACGTTTTGCGCTGATCGGCCCCGGCGCGGGCTGCCTGCCCGACCCGCTGTTCGCGCGCGGCGTCACATTGCTGGGCGGCAGCTGGATCGTGGACCCGGCCGGCTTCAAGGCCGCGATCCAGGCCGGCAACCCGTGGGGCGGCTTTGCGCTGAAGTTCGCGCTCGGGCGCGAGGACTATCCTGGGTTCGATCGTCTGCTCGCCCGGGCCCGCGAGCGGCAGGGTTGAGGGGGCAGTTGCGCCAACCTCATCGGTTCACTCCATCGGCCCGCGACAGCGCCGCCTGCGGGATCGTGATGCCCAGCACCGTGGCTGCCTTGTGCTTGCTCACCGGCTTGAACTGGGTCGGTCGCTCCACCGGCAGGTCTGCGGGCTTGGCGCCTCGGATCGTCACAGGCTTCCCACCACCCCGCGGGGCAGCCCCAGCATCATGGTCAGCGGTTGCATCGGCGATTCGATGGAACCATGCTTGGCGTAGAACGCCTTCGCGTTGTCGTCGATCGCATGGCACAGCAAGGCACACGCACCGACGATGTCCGCGGCTTGAATCGAACGCAGCACGGCGTCCTTGAGCAGTCCGCCGCCGACGCCGTGCCCGGCCCAGCTCTTGTCCACCGCCAAGCGCCCAAGCACGAAGACCGGCAGCGGGTCAGGCCGATTGCGCCGCAACCGTGGTGTTGCCACTTCGATGTCCAGTGACCCGGCCGCGAGCGCGTAGTAGCCGACGACGCGCTGATTCTCGGCGCAGACGACGTAAGTCCGGGACGCCCCACTCGCAGCGTTTGCCAACGCGCGCCGGCGCAGCCAATGGTTCAGGGCCTCGTGCTGACAACTGAAGTTCGTCGTGTCGTGATCGGCGGCGATCGGAACCGGCGGCCCGAGCTCGGTGGCGCTTACGTCTCCCAAGGCGAACGCTTGGCAAGCAGGCGCTGCAACGCAGCGTTCTTGTTCAGCGGCGCAGCCATCAGCGTGACGAAGGCCTTGTGCTGCTTTGGCGTCACGCTGAACAGGGTCTGGTCAAGCAGCACCTGCTGCGCTTTCTCGCGCGAGGCCTCGAGCATGAACTCCGTCCGACTCTTGCCCTGCAACTGGGCCGCGCGATCGATCAGTTCACGCTGCGAAGCAGGCGTGCGCAGATTGATGACGGTGGAGGCGCGTGTACTCATGCCTCTACTGTAGCGCATGTGTGGACATTGTGCATACGTTTGCCCTGCACGCAGTCGTGCCGCGGCTCGCCACCGATCCGCTACGCGCTCTCGCGGCCAGCCGGAGGCATCACCTGGGGCAAGCGCACGCTCGAACATTGCCCGCCTCGCAAGCGCGCCGGACCTCAGCCGCCAGGCGCAACCCGGAGGTAACGCGCCACCGTCTTGCGCTCGACCCACGGCGCAGTGGCCTCGTTCATCTGCAGGAAATGGGGGGTCTGCAGGTGCGCCTGGATGGCCGCCTCGTCGTCGTACAGCTCGTAGAGGAAGAACAGAGCGGGGTCGTTGGGGTCGCGGCAGACGTCGAACTGGCGGCAGCCCGGTTCGGTGTCGCGCGACGCGCGCGCGTTCTCGACGATGGCCGCTTCGAAGGCCTCGATGAACGCCGGCTTGATGCGAAATTCGACGACGAGGGCTTGCATGTTCGGCTCCGGGGTGTGACCAGGCAAGATCAGCTCGAACTCAGAACGACGCGATCAGCCGCGGCAGCCACAACGACAGGCTGGGAATGTAGGTGACCAGAAGCACGACGATGAAGGTGGCGGCCATCAACGGCCACAGGTGCCGGGTGATCTCGCCGATCGACGCCCCCGACAAGCGCGCCGCGACGAACAGCGTGCCGCCCACCGGTGGCGTGTAGAGCGCAATCGCCAGGTTGGCCGTCATCAAGACGCCGATGTGCACCATGTCCATTCCGAAGCTCTTGGCCAGCGGCAGGAACAGCGGCGCCGACAGCAGCAGCGCCGGCAGCGGCTCGATGAAGATGCCCAGCAGCAGCAGGCAGACGTTGAACATCAACAGGAACATCCACGGCTCGGTGGCGACGAGCTTGACCCACTCCGACATCTGCACCGCCACCTGTTCGACGGTGATCAACCACGCCATCGCGCCGGTGGCGCCGATCACGAGCATCACAGTGGCGCTCATCACGAAGGCGTTCAGCAGCAGTTGCGGAATGTCGCGCCAGCTCAGGTCCTTGTACAACAACAGCGAGACCACCAGCCCGTAGACCACCGCCACCGCTGCGGACTCGCTGGGCGTGAACAGGCCGCTCCAGATGCCGCCGATGATGATGACGGGCATCAGCAGGGCCGGGCCGGCATCTTTCGTCGCGGCCCAGATCTGCGCGCCCGACGCGCGCTCGTCGCCGTTGTCGCAGCCGGTCTTGCGGCCATGCCACATGCACACCACGATCAGCGCGAGGGCCGATGCCATCGCGGGCACCAGCCCGGCCATCGACAGCGTGCGCATCGACACGCCGGAGACGAAGGCGTAGACGAGGAACGGGATCGACAGCGGCATCAGCAATGCCAGCGTACCCGCCACCGCGAGCAGCGCGCCCGCAAAACCGCGCGAATAGCCGCGCTGGATCATCGCCGGGATGATCAGCGAGCCGATCGCCGCGGTGTCGGCGATCGCCGAACCCGAAACACCGCCGAACAGCATGCAGCTCACCACCGTCACGACGCCCAGACCGCCCGGCAGCCAGCCGAACAGCACGCGCGCAAAGGCGACGATGCGCCGTCCCACGCCGCCACGCGCGAGCAGCTCGCCGGCGAAGATGAACAGCGGCACCGCGAGCAGGATGAAGGGCTCGACGCCGCCGATGAAGGTGAGAAAGATCGTCTCGAGCGGGTGCGTCAGGCCCAGGCCCCAGATCACGCCCACCGTGGTCGCGAGCAGTGCGTAGAGAAGCGGCACACCCGCCAGCGCGATGGCGAAGAAGACGCCGAACAGCAGCAGGGCGAGCATTCAGGGCGCCGGTGGGTAACGCTGCTCGCGCGGCACACCGCGCAGGGTCTGCCACAGGTCGAAGGCGACGAACACGCCGGCCAGCGTGCAACCCACCGCCATGCCCATGTACTGGATCGCCATCGGCCACTCGAGCACCGTCAGCTGGTTGCCCCAGTTGCCCTGCACCAGCGACCAGCCGAAGCGCGTCAGCACGAGCAGGATGGCCAGGCTCAGCAGCAGGATCGCCGCATCCGCGCGCTGCCGCGCCGCAGGTGAAAGCTTGTCGACGAACTCGTTGATGCTCATGTGCATGCCGCGCCGCGTGGCACAGGCGCCGCCGAGGAAGGTCACCCACACCATCAGCAGCTCGCCGAGTTCGGTGACCCAGGCCAGGTCCTTGTTGATCAGGTGCAGGCTGACGTTGAAGAAAACGAGCGCCGCCATGCCCGCGCCGATGGCAATCACCGCCCAGTCGACGACCCGGCCGAGGAACCGGATCGGCAGCGGGCCCGGCGCCCCGGGTGCCAGCAGCGGTGCCATCGTTCTACTTCGCGACCTTGCGCACCGCCTCGGCGTCTTTGAGGAACGCGTCGACATCGGCGCCGTACTTCTCGCGCGCTTTGGCGTAGACCGGCTGCACCGCGCTGCGGAACGCCGCGAGGTTGGGCTTGGCGTTGATCTTCGCGCCCTTGGTGGCCATTTCCTTGAGCTGGTTGTCGTCGTTGCCGGCGATCATCTCGCGGCTGAACTTGGCAGCGATCTGCGCCGCTTCGCTCACCGCCTTCTGGTCCGCTGGCGCGAGCTTCACCCAGGTCTTTTCGCTGATCGCGAGCGGGATCGGGCTGTACACATGGTTCGTCAGCGTGACGTTGGGCGCCACTTCGTAGAACTTGTTCGAATAGATCGTGTCGACCGGGTTCTCCTGCCCGCTCACCGCGCCCTGCTGGATCGCGAGATAGACCTCGGGCAGCGGCATGATCTGGATGTTGAAGCCCATCGCTTCGAGGGTCCAGCGCATCATCTCGTTCGGGAAGGTGCGCAGCTTCTTGCCCTTCGCGTCGTCGGGCGAGTTGAGCGGGTCTTTCGTCGTCATGCTGCGGAAACCCGCCTCCCAGGTGGCGAGGAAACGGAAGCCTTTCGCGGGCGCCTTGTCGAACTGCGCCTTGAGCCAGGCCGACTCGTCGTACAGCTTCCAGCCCTGCGCATAACTCTCCACCAGGTAGGGCAGCGCGGTCAGGTTCAGCGTGGGCACGTGCGGCGCGTACGAGCCGGTGCCCGACACCGTGAAGTCGATGCCGCCGAGCGCCAGCTGCTCGATGTTCTTCGGGTCGTTGCCGAGCTGGCTGCAGCAGAACACCTGCACCTTGTAGCGCCCGCCCGTCAGCTCTTCGACCTTGCGCGCGAAAAGCGCCGCGGAAGCCTGGCGCGCGCCGGCCTGCTGGTCGGTGTGGCTGAACTTGAGCACGGTCTGCGCGGTGGCGGGCAGCGGCGCGGTGAAGACGACGGCAAGGGCTGCGGCGGCCAGGGAAGTGAGCTTGAGGCGTGTCATGGGGTTGTCCTTCAGGAGGGTGAATGAGGGTTGAACTGCGCCATCAGCACCCTGCGACCGCTGGCGTGGGAGTGATAGACCGCCGCCTGCACATGCAGGTTGGCGAGGTAGTCGCGCGCGCCGTTGTGCAACGGCGCACCTTCGCGCAGGTGCGCCAGCACGTGCGCCTGCAACGCGGTGCACGCGCCGCCGAAGGCGCCTGCATCGCTGCGCGCGTAGACGTGTTGGTTTTCCGCGCCGTGGTGCGGCTTCCACCACAGGCGCGCGTCGCCGTCCAGGCGCAACACGCCGCGTTCGCCCTCGAGCCACATCTCGCCCATCGTGCGGCGCGTGTTCTCGGCGACGTGGTCGTTCAGGCGGTTGCCGTCGAACAAGCCGCTGCGGTCGTCGCTGAACTCGAAGATGATGAGGCCCGCGTCCTCGCCGGCAATCGCCGGGTTCAGGCGGCGCAGCCGCGCCGTCACCGCCACCACCTCGCCCATCAGGCTGCGGAAGGTGTCGATGAAGTGCACCGCGGTCTCGCGCACGAGCAGCTGCGCCATGGTCTGGAAATAGGGCTGGCGGTCGAGGTAGGCGCGCGCACCCTGGCCGTCGCCGGGCCGCAGGCGAAACGTGATGCCGTGCAGGCGGCCGAAGAAGCCCGCATCGATGAGGCGCCGGCATTCGCGGAACCACGGCGTGAAACGGAAGTTCTCGTGCACCACGAGCGGCGTGCGCTGCGCTTCGGCGAAGGCGGTCACTTCTTCCGCCTGCGCGAGATCGGTGCCGAACGGCTTCTGGCAGATCGTCGGGATGCCGCGCTCGAGCGCCGCGCGCACCACGCTGGCCTGTGCCGCGGGCGGCAGCACCACATCGACGAGCGTCGGGCGCACCGTGTCGAACATCCGGCCCGCATTCGCGCTGCAATGCGGCACGCCGAAACGCGCGGCCAGCGCCTCGGCGCGGGCCAGGTCGAGGTCGCACAGTGCCGCCACCGGGGTGCCGCAATCGCGCCAGCCTTCGAGCTGGAACTGCGCGAAGTAGCCCGCGCCGACCATGGCGATGCGCTCGGTCATGGCGAGGCCAGCCGTTCGATCACGGCATGCGTGATGTCGGCGGTGGAGCTGCTCCCGCCGAATTCGCGCGGGCGCACCGCGCCGCTTTCGAACGCGGCCTGCACCGCGCGTTCGATCGCCCGCGCGCCATCGGCCAGCGCTGCGTCGGCGTGGCGCTCGGCGAGCCAGTCGAGCATCATCGCCACCGACAGCAGCATCGCGGTCGGGTTGGCTATGGCATGCCCGGCAATGTCGGGCGCGGTGCCGTGCGCGGGCTGGAACAGCGCGTGGTGGTCGCCGATGTCGGCCGACGGTGCCATGCCCATGCCGCCGGCGAGTGCTGCGATCAGGTCGGACAGGATGTCGCCGAACATGTTCTCGGTGACGAGCACGTCGTAGGCCCAGGGCTTCATCACGAGGTTGAGCGCCATCGCGTCGACG
>JANNKS010000120.1:0-7010 GCA_031396425.1 Rhizobacter sp.
CGCGACATTCGTGCCAACGATTTCGAATCGACCGAGCGTCCGTTTGGTGAATGAGGCGTCAGGGCTCACGCCCATGCGCGGCACGGCGCGAGTCTAGCCGCGCTTCCGATCAGAGTGGATCCCGGCTTTCGCCGGGATGACGGTGCCGGTTCATTCCGGCGAAAGCCGGGATCCACTCTGCGGTAGGTGCAACACCGGCGCCGCGCGCCCAATCCCGATGGGCTCGATACGCAGCGGCTGCATTGGCGCCGGGTCGTACACGTGGCGTCCGTCGATCACCCCGAGCAGCATGTTTCGGGCTGCCGCAATCGCCTTCGGGTCGTCGGCATGACGGTCGCGCCACGGCGCACACGCTCGAAGCGCTACCATTGAACGCGTGTTTGACGAGGGGGCGTGGCAGCACCGACCAAGGCCGTGGCTTACATCGAAATGGAAGACTATCTGGCGATGGAGACTGCCAGCCGATACAAGCACGAGTACCTGCAGGGCGTGATCTATGCCATTCAGGGGGAACCGGTGCGGGGCATGGCGGGGGGGAGCCAGACGCACTCTCGAATCATCCGCAATGCGGGGTATGCACTGCATGGCAAATTGCAGGGCCCGCCTTGTGAGGCGCTGTCCGCTGAAATGCGCCTGCGGGTAGCAGCGGCCGACGCGGTGTTTTACCCCGATGTTCTGGTTCATTGCCAGCAGGTCGGCAACCCCGCGACGACGATGGAGCTGACCGAGGCGCGGCTGGGGATCGAGGTGCTGTCGCCCACCAGCCAGCCCTTCGACCGCGGGGACAAGCTGCGCGCGTACCAGCGGCTTGCCGGCCTGCAGCACATCCTCCTGCTCTCCAGCATGGAAGGTTGGGGTGATCGGTTCCGCCGGCAACCAGGCTTGCCGGGACGGAATTGCGCATCAATGTCGCTAGAATCGCAATTGCTGTTTTTACGACAATAACCGACAATGACGCCTGCGAAGACCTTCGACGACCTCGAAATTCGGCGGCCTGCCCTGGCCCGCAGCTATTTGCAGTTGCTCGAAGCCCAGGCCGGCCGGCCGATCGCGCTGTTTGCACCGCGCAGGGTTGGCAAGACGTTTTTTCTAGACCAAGACCTGACACCGGCGGCGCGTGCGGCCGGATACGTGACGGTGTATGCCGACGTTTGGCTTCAGAAAGATGCCCCGCTGGATGCAATCAATCACGCACTGGAAGAAGCGCTGGATGATGCAACCGTACCTTCAGGCGCGCTGGGCAAGGCGGCCAAGACACCCGTCAAAAAGCTCGGTGCCATGGGCGCGAATCTGGAGTTCGGCGACGAGCCGAAGCGCCGCCCCCTTCCCGCCGCGGCGGAACTGCGCTTCGATGCCCTCGTGACACGGCTCAGGGCTGCGGCGGCACGGCCGGTGCTCTTGATGCTCGACGAGGTGCAGGCGGTGGGTGAACACCGCCAAGGCCCGTCGATCATTGCCACCTTGCGTGCCGTGCTGCAAAAGCACAAGCGCGAGGTTCGCGCTGTTTTCACGGGTTCATCTCAGGAGGCGCTGTCGGCCATGATGTCTGCATCCGGCGGGCCGATGTACCAATTTGCGCAGCTGGTGAATTTTCCGAACCTGGGCGATGAATACCTTGAATTGCTCGCAGCGCATTTTTCGCGCGTCCACAAGGGAAAGCGCCTCGCAATGGTTGATCTGCAGCGCACTTTCGAGCACATTGGGTACAAGCCGGCCCTGATGAAAGACATCGTCAAGGCAATGTCGGCCGAGGGCTCGACCGATGTTGAACTCGCGCTGAGCCGCCTCCTTCAAGACGATCGACAGGCCGCTGGCTGGCGGGCGCTGCTGGCCGACCTGACATCAATCGAACGCAGACTGCTGGTTTTGATGGTGCAAGGGTGGCCGCCCATGGGCAAAGAGACGTTGCATGAACTCGCCAGAGACAAGACTTTCGTCCCAACCATCGCCAAGGTGCGTTCGGCCCTGGTCCGGCTGAAACGGGCGGGAATTCTTGCCAAGCCGGGTGCGGCCTACGTCGTCGAAGATCGACTGTTCGCTGATTTCATTGCAGCATCGGGCGGCCGCTCTGCGAGCGGCATCGATGGTGCGACTGCGAAGCCAGCGCTGCCGCGATGACGAAAGCAGCGGTTGCGGTTGACGCCTGGGTTGATGCCAATCGGATTCGCGTCGGGTGTTGCCATCGACCCTGACGGTGGCACGATGGAATATCGGCGCCGTGCGGCTTCATTTCATCGCGTCTTTGATTTTTCGCCGCACGCAGGTGTGGTTGCCGACGCTTTGGGGCGTCGTGGTCCTGTTTCTGGTCACGGCTGCGGCGTCAGTGGTTTGCGCCCATCTGGCCTATGGTTTTCTCGCGCCGCACCAGCCGGCCACCACGAATGACGGGCGCGGCGCGCGAACACTGGTAGTCGAGGGTTGGCTGGACGAGGCTGAACTGGGCCAGGCAGTTGCCGTGTTCCGCAGCGGGCGCTATGAACGGGTGCTGACCACGGGTGGGCCGATCGAAACCTGGCAGGGCCATTTGCCGTGGCGCAACTATGCGCAACGCGCCGCCGAGCATTTGCGCAGCCACGGCCTCGAAGGCGTTCCCGTGCTGGCAGTTGCCGCGCCGGCATCGGCACAGGACCGCACGTTTCTCAGCGCGGTGATGGTGCGGGAATGGGCGCGGCAGGCGGGTGTGACGCTCGACGCCGTTGATGTGTTCTCGGGCGGCGTGCATGCGCGGCGCTCATGGCTCGTTTACCGCATGGCGCTGGGCGACGCGGTGGCCGTGGGCGTGTTGGCGGCGACGCCGAAGGAATATGACCCTGCACGCTGGTGGCGCACGAGTGCCGGGGCGAAGACGGTGATCAGTGAGGGCTTGAGCCTGGCCTGGACGAAGTGCTGCTTCTGGCCGGGCGCGCCGGGTTCACATGAAGAACGCTGGGGGGTGGTGAGGTAGGGCGGGGAAGGGCCTACTTCAGGGCCGGCTTGCGGCGGCGTGCAACGAAAGCCAGCGCCCCCAAACCCATCGCCATCAACAGGTAGGTTTGGGGTTCAGGAATGGGGGTCGTCATCACGCGCATGTGATCACCCGGGTCACCCGCCTTCCAGTGGATCGTCAGCGTATTGCCCGAGTACGACGTGTACTTCAGGTCCCGCTTCTCGAGACCGGTGTGCTTATCGGTGTCGCTGTAGTAGTCGATGCCGTCGAGGCCGTAGTCGTCGTTCGTATCGAACAGACCCTGAGTGCTGGTGATACGGCCGGTGATGGCATTGCTGAAAGTGATCTCGGCGTGGACGGTGGCTTTGCACTTGGGGTCGAAGAAGATGTACCAGGACTGAACACCTTTGACTTCCTGCTCCTTGATGAAGAAGAGCGTGTTTTCATCGACGTGCCCATTGCCGACTTCGGGTCGGAGATCGCGCTCTAGGTAGTCTTTAAAACTGAAACTCGCCGCGGAGCCGTTGATCTTGCCGGTGGCACTGATCGCGTGCGCGGCACCTGTGGCAGTGAGCGCCACCGCTGTGCCGACGGCAATGCCGGCAGATTTGAGATTCATTGTTTTCTCCCCCTTGGACCAACTTCAGTGGACCACTGACCCGGTACCGGATGAATCCCGCAACTCGGGGGGTGCCAACTGCCGCAGTTTGCCAAGAACTCGCGCGAATGGCGCTTTCAGGTTGGAGCGAGGCAGAAGCCAGGCGGCAGTTCGATTAGGCTTCGCGCCAGACCATGAGAGCGACAACGGCCACGCTCCTGCAGGGAGAGACATTCGACAACGGACGCGAGTCGTCGTTGTGGGACGGGCTCGCACGCCTCGTGATCGGCGTGGCCGCCGTGTGCGCCGTTGGCCTGGCGCTGGGCTTCAGGTTTGCAGGTGAACACGCCTGGTGGATCGAACTTGCGCGTTACGTGCCATACCTTGCCTACCTGTTGCCCGCGCTGACCGCTGCAGGCCTGAGCCTGAGGCTGGGGTGGCGTTGGCGGTCTGCCGCCCTGCTTGCGTTGGCCCTGGTGCTCGGGCCGATCATGGGTTTGGCACTTGGCACCGGCGATACCGGTACTGGGCGACTTCGCCTGGTGACCTACAACGTCAAGGACTACGTCGCATTCGAGCGATACGGAAGCATGGGCGTGATCGCCTGGGAGCTTGCGCTGCATGACGCCGACATCATCGCCTTGCAGGACGCGCACCTCTTGTCCGACATGTATCGGAAGGACCCCGCAAGCCTGGCGAACATGTTCGGTGACCGGCAGGTTGTGATTTCCGAGCAATACATCATTGCAAGCCGATTGCCGTTGCGGGGCTGCAAGGAAGGGAATATCTCGTTCCCGGGCGAGGCACACCACTATCTGCGCTGCACGGTGGCGGCCAAGGGCGTCGAATTCGACCTTCTGAATGTGCACCTGCTCACGCCGCGGGCGGGCTTGAATGCGACGCGCCATGAGCGCCTGGCGGGTATCGACGACTGGAAAGACAACGTCGCCTCGCGCATGACGCAGGCGCGTGCGCTGGCGCGTGAGGTGGCCGCCAGCCCGCGCCCTGTGGTGCTGGCCGGCGACCTGAATGCGCCGGAGCATTCACCGGTGGTGCGTGCGCTGCTCGACGCGGGCCTGCGCAATGCGTTCTCCGCGGCCGGGGTGGGCTACGGCTACACGCATGGCCACTCGTTGCGACCGCGCATATCGTTCACGCGGCTCGACCACATTCTGGTGAGCCGCCACTTTGGCGTGGCCGACACCTTCGTCGGTGGCAAGGAAGCGTCGGAGCACCGGCCGGTGATCACCGACCTGTGGCTTGAGCGAGGGTAGCGCTGCCCAGTGCCGCGGACCGTGTGGGCTCGCCGAGTTGGTGATTTGTTCCCAAGCGCATATCCGTCCGTTACAGCCTTCACGTTCCGGCCGGCTTTGGGCTCTTCGCTGCACCCGCCGAAGCCCCACGGCACCTTAGACTTTGGCCCTGGCTTCGCGCGCAAGAAAAGGGGAACAACTTGAAGATTCTGGTCACCGGCGCCGCCGGCTTCATCGGCATGCACGTCTCGCAGATCCTGCTGGGCCGTGGCGACACCGTCGTGGGCATCGACAATCTCAACGACTACTACGACCCGCAACTCAAGCGCGACCGGCTTGCCCGCCTGACGCCGAAACAAGGCTTCAGCTTCCAGAAGCTGGACGTCGCTGACCGCGAGGCGATGCACAAGCTCTTCGCCACTGAACGTTTCGACCGGGTGGTGCACCTCGCCGCGCAGGCCGGCGTGCGCTACTCGCTGGTGAACCCGCACGCCTACATCGACAGCAATGTCGTCGGCTTCACGAACATCCTCGAGGGCTGCCGGCACAACAAGGTGCAGCACCTGGCCTTTGCGTCGAGCTCCAGTGTGTACGGCGGCAACACGCAGATGCCGTTCTCAGAGCACCACAACATCGACCACCCGGTGAGCCTGTACGCAGCCACCAAGAAGGCGAACGAGCTGATGGCGCACACCTACAGCCACCTGTTCAACCTGCCCACCACCGGCCTGCGTTTCTTCACGGTTTATGGGCCGTGGGGCCGGCCCGACATGGCGCTGTTCCTGTTCACGAAGGCGATTCTGGAAGGCCGCACGATCGACGTCTTCAACCACGGCAACATGATCCGCGACTTCACTTTCGTCGACGACATCGCCGAAGGCGTGGTGCGCGTGCTCGACCGCGTGGCCACCGCTGACCCGGCCTACAACGCTGCCAGCCCCGACCCGGCGCGCAGCAACGTGCCGTACCGGGTATTCAACATCGGCAACAGCGACCCGGTGAAGCTGATGAGCTTCATTGAAGCGATTGAAGAATCGGTCGGCAGAGTGGCGAAGAAGAACTTCATGCCGCTGCAGGACGGCGACGTGCCGGCCACCTTTGCCGATGTTTCGGAACTCACCGAATGGACCGGCTTCAGGCCCGCCACGCCGATCCGCGAGGGAGTGGGCCGCTTCGTGAATTGGTACCGAGACTACTTCAAGGTTTGAGTTGCGTGCCCCTTTTCGGCGCGCGCGTTGGCTCTATAAAGACTTCATTCGCTCAAGGAACTGATCTATGACCACCATCGCTGTCATCGGGCTCGGCTACGTCGGCTTGCCGCTCGCCGTCGAGTTCGGCAAGAAATTCACCACCCTCGGCTTCGACCTGTCGGCCGAAAAAATCGCCGCCTACGGCCGTTTTGTCGACCCCACCGGCGAGGTCAGCGGCGAAGACCTGAAGGCTGCGAAGCATTTGCGCTGCAGCACTGACCCGAAGATCATCAGCGAGGCCGATTTCATCATCGTCGCCGTGCCCACCCCGGTGGACGAGGCGCATCAGCCCGACTTCACACCGCTCGTGAAATCGAGCGAGAGCGTGGGCAAGCACATCAAGCGCGGTGCGATCGTGGTGTATGAATCCACCGTGTACCCCGGCGCCACCGAAGAGGTGTGCATTCCCATCATTGAAAAGCAGTCCGGCCTGAAGTGGAAGAAGGACTTCTTCGTCGGCTACAGCCCCGAGCGCATCAACCCGGGCGACAAGGAACGCACCGTCACGAAGATCATGATGGTGGTGTCGGGTGATACGCCCGAGACCCTGGCCAAGGTGGCCGAGGTGTACGGCACGGTGATCACGGCCGGCGTCTACCCGGCCAGCAGCATCAAGGTGGCCGAGGCTGCGAAGGTGATCGAAAACACCCAGCGCGACCTGAACATCGCGTTGATGAACGAACTGTCGGTGATCTTCCACCGCATCGGCATCGACACGCTGGAAGTGCTCAAGGCGGCGGGTACGAAATGGAACTTCCTGCCGTTCCGCCCCGGCCTGGTGGGCGGCCACTGCATCGGCGTCGACCCGTACTACCTGACGCACAAGGCCGAGATGCTGGGCCACCACCCGCAGGTGATCCTGGCCGGGCGGCGCATCAACGACAGCATGGGCAAGTACATCGCCGAGCAGACCATCAAGGAGATGATCGCGAACAACCTGCCGGTCAAGGGCGCCGACATCATCGTGCTCGGCCTGACCTTCA
>JANNKS010000193.1:0-31178 GCA_031396425.1 Rhizobacter sp.
CGCGGTCTGCGCCGAACAGATCGTCGAGCAGGTGGTGAACACGAAATTGAGGATCACCGGTTCCGCGGCGTCGAGCTCCTTGCGCAAGGTGGACCTGCGCCCTGTCATGCTGGTCAGCGCGATGTCGGGCGGTTGCACGCCATGGCGTGTCTGCACCGTGAACGTCGCGCTCGCCGCGACGGAGCGCTGGGGCGCGGGCTGGGCCTGGCTGTTCAGCGCCAGCAGCGCGCCGCCGAGCGCGGCGAGGCAGACACCCCAGCGACGCGCCGACAACCAGCCTGCCTTCATTGCTGCACCACCTGCACCATCACCGTCGTCGGCACGCTTGCGCTGCCCGCGGCTGCGCGCAGCGAATAGGTGAACTGGTCGGTGCCGACGAAATTCACCGGTGGCGTGTACTCCACCTGGCCGTCCGCCAGGCGTTTGACTTTGCCGCCCCGCAACGGCGTCGTCAGGCGAAGCGTTTCGGCCGGCGCCTGCTGCAACTCGGGTGTGAGGGGAACCTGCACACTGTGGTTCAACGCGGTCTGCACCGACTGGCGTGGCCGGGGCTGCAAGGTGATGGCGGCGGGGGCCTGTGGGTCCAGCAGCAGCACCAGTTCGGGCCCCTCACGCGTCTCGATCTCGAACCGCATCGGCTGCGGCTGAAGCGCATCGGGCTCGTAGCTCCACGCCGTCGATCGCCCGAGCAGCCACGCCAAACCGCTCGTTTTCGATTCCAGCCGGCCGCTTTCGGGCCGCGTCATCGGCCGGATCGCGGCCGCATGGAGCGACCAGGGCAGCACGTTTCGCAGGCTTTCGGAGGAAATCTGAACCGGCTTGCCGGCCTCGACCAGCGGTGCCCAGCGCAACACCGGCGCGCTCGGGTTGCCACCCAAGACGGGGTTTGCTGCGGCAAGTGCCGCGCCCAGACTGGGCCAGTGCGGCGCCGGCGCAGGCGGCGTTCCCGCCGCCGCGTCAGCGTGCTGCGCGGTTCGCATCAACTGGCTTTCGATCTCCGAACGGCTGGCGTGCGGCGCCGCGCTGCGCAACACGGCGAGGGCGCCCGACACCGCAGCGGCAGCGAACGACGTGCCATCGGCGAGCGCCGCGCTGCCGGTGACGGCGGCGACCCGGTCCAGCGCCGGCAGGTTCGCTCCCGGCGCATAGATCGACGGAAACGCACCGCCGCCGCAGCCCGACGGCCCTCGGCTGCTGCGCGCAGCAATGCCACGGTCGGCGTCCAGCGCGCCGACCGACAGCACGCCGGGGTTGTTGGCCGGGCTCATGCTGGTGCTTGACGCCGGGCCGTCGTTGCCGGCCGCGAAGACCACATGGATGTCGGCCGCGCGCAGCGCTGCCAGCGCGCGCGCGAAGCTGGTATTGCACTGGCCTGCGGATTGCGGCAGGCCCCAGGAGTTGTTGACGATGTCGGGCGCGTCCGACGTGGCTGGGTCGCCGTCAGGGTCGAGCACCCATTGGTAGATGCGCTGCACCGCCGAGACGCGGCCCTGGCCGGCGTCGTCGAACAGCCGCGCCGCGATCCAGCGCGCCTGCGGCGCCACCCCGATCGGCGTGTCGTCGATCAAGCCCCCCACGAGGAGCCCCGCCACCAGCGTGCCATGGCCGGAGAAATCGACCGGGGTTTGCTGCTGTGCGTACGGATCGAACCAGTCGGCGTTCCGCCCCCGCCAGCCCCGCGCGATCGCCGGCGCTCGCAGGTCCACGCCGCTGTCGACCACCGCCACCGTCACGCCCTGACCGGCATGGCCGCGCCGCCAGGCCGCGAGCACATCGAGAGCGAGGAAATGCGGCGGCAGATTCAGCGCCCGTCCGCTGGCCATCGCGTCAAGCGCACTGGCGGCTTGGGGTGTGGCTTGGGTTGCGGCCTGGGGTGTGACTTGGGCGTGGGTTTGAAGTCTTTGCGCTGGCCCGCGGCGCACGGCCACGCCGGCGGGTGCCCCGTCGCTGCGCGCGCCCACCGAACGCAGGCCGGTGTCGGCGTCGATGCGCTTCACGCCGGGCAATTCGGCGAGTTGGGCCAGTTTTCCACGCGTCACTTGCGCCGCGATCGAATGTGCGATCCACAACGGCTGCACCGCCCAGCCTCCTGCAGTGTGCAGCTCGGCGAGCACCGAGGCTGCGGCGGCGTCGAAGTCCTGTCGCATCAGCTGCGCGAGCCGGCCGGGCCGGGCGGCACGCGGCAGGGCCGCCAGCTGTGCGGCGTACTCGTCGATCGCGCGCGCGCCCTCGAGTTCGATCACGACCGCCGATGTGGTGCGCGGCGAGAGTTGCGCCAACGCCGCGAGCGCGGGCGCGAGTTCACCGGCTCGCGCGCCGCCAAGCGCCGCGGCGAGCGTCAACGCCGCGGCGACGTGCACGCGGCTGCGCGTGGAGCACGCTGAGATCACGGGTCGATGCGCAGGTTGCCGAAACGCTGGTCGCCCAGGTAGAGCGCCACCGTGCTGCCTGCCTTGAGCCGCTGGTCGGGATTGGCGAAGATCATGAAATAGGTCTTGCCGACCGCCACCGCGTTGTTGCGCGAGGTCTGGCGCAAGTTGCCAACCACCGGAGGCTGCGGCACGTAGAAGCGGTTGCCCGTGGTTTCATCCACCAGCACCGGTCGCACCTTGCGGTCGAGCAGCGGCCTGGATTTCTCTGCGTCGAGCACGCGGTAGCGCAGGTCGATCACGTAACCCGATGCCGACAGGCGCGCGCCCTGGACCTCGACGCCGAAGGCATCGCTGACCCAGAGCGCGGGCGTCGGCTCAGCGGCCTTGATCGGCGTGAGCTCCGGGCCGGGTGCTGGCATTGCTGCGGGGGCTGACGAGGCGGCGTCCTTCGTGGCATCGCCCTGAGCGGCGCTGGCCGAAATGGCCAGGGCACAGGTCAGCAGTGCGAAGGCCGTGGACCGAAAAAACGGACGGTGGTGGGTGGGCATCACTGTTTCCTTGGTGCAGAGTCGGTTCGGAACGGGGCCCAGGCCGGCACACCGCTGTGTGCCGACCCGAGGTCGGTCAGTGCTGGATCGTGCCGGTCATTCATTTCGGCGGCCCTCAGTCGGCGCGCAGCCACACAGTGACCGGCGCGCGCGCTGCCATCTGGGCATTCAGGTTGTCGCTGACCTGGAAGTAGGCGGTGCACCGGATCGGGAAGTTGGTCCCCAAAAAGAGAGGGTTGTAATTCGAGCGGCGCGACGGCGTGAACACGAGCGTCCCGCCGGACAGGCTGAAGCTGCCGTAACCAGTCCCCAACGAAAGTCCGGCCGAAGTAAAGCAAGTGGCATTGAAGGAAGCGGTCCCCAGCGTCGAGGTGTTGGTCGCGGCGATCTGCATGCTCGCGGCGTTGACCGTGCCGTCCGGATCAACCACATACGTCGACGACGCGAGGTTGGGTGTCGAATACGTGCTCGCCGTCGCGGTGAATCGCACCACGTTGGGCGACAGTACGGATCCGAAGGTCGTGATGGTCCCCGTCCTCGCCGGCCTGCGGTTCGGATTGATCGTCAGCGTCAGGTTCGCCGGGGCCGACGTCAGCGCCGGCAACGCGCCTTTGATCAGCGTGTCGGGCACGTCGGCAAGTGTGTATTGCAGCGCCACGGTGCGTGCCGGGCTACCGGGCGCAGGGACGTTCGTCGTCGTGAAGACCAAGCTCCCGTCGACGGCATTGAACGTCACGCCCGCAGCCTCCGCGCCGGTGACCGAAGCGACCGCGAGCGCGTCGCCGTCGATGTCGACCGCGCCGGCCTTGAGACCCGCTGCCGCCGCCACGCTCACCCGGCCCGCCTGGTTGGCGTCACTCGTGTAAGTTTTCGGGACAGCCGTCGGCGCATCGTTCGTATTCACCACCGCGACCGAGAACGAACTCGTGGTCGCGCTGGTGCTTGCCGAATTCGCCGCGACCACCACGGGATTGACGATCAACTGATCGGCCGGCCGCTGCGCCTGCGCATTGCTCGGCGTCCAGGCGAGGCTGCGGGTCGTGTCAGTGGGCAACCCGAGCAAGGTCATGCCGGCTGGCCCGCTCACCAGGCTCAAGGTTGCACCGGTCGTGCTGCTCGAAATCGTGCAGGTCCAGGCCGCGCCCTGCAAGCCCGTTGTCGGGCAGGCAGCACTCAGCTGCGTCGGCGTGCTGGGGGCGGTGGCGGCAAACTGGACGAACTGGCCCGCCACGCCGGTGCCGGCATCGGAAAAAGCCATGCGGCGGTCGAACAGCGTCACCGCGCGACCGGCACCCAGCCAGGCTTCGGTGGTCTTGGCGGCCGGCAGCAGCGCGGAATATTGCTCGCGTGCATACGGATAAGGCTGGGCATCCTCGCCGAGCAGCGCCCAGGTGCCGTCGCTGAGCGTGGGCACCCGCGTCTGAAGTCCGGCGTTGGCCATGCGAATGAGGTGGGGCTGGCCGGCGGTCATGGCCTGCGCCGCCGCACCGGGGGCCACCTGCAGCGGCAGGTTGGTCAGCGGGTCGTAGACGTGGGTGCGGAAGTGCTTGGGGTTGTAGTCGAGCGTGCTGCCACTGAGCGTGCCCGCGTAGATCGCCAGGTGCATTGCCGAGTCGACCTCGCTGAACAGAATGCGGGTCTGGTTGGCATACGTCACGCCCGGGTAGACGGTGCCGGCAGCGGCCGAGTCCTTGCTCATCATGCCGAACAGGCCCATCTGAACCTGGATCTGCGGCAACGTGCCCGATTGGTACAGGTAGGTGCCGGGCCGCACGTTGTTGTAGGTGTAGTTCACGGGCACGCTGGTGCCGGCCGGCGTGGGCGGGGGCGCTTCCGTGGTGAACGAGCGCAGCCGGCAGGCGCGGCGCGCTTCTTCCTGTGCCTGCGTCGCATTCGCGGGGAGCGCGGTTGTGCTTGGCGTGCAGACCGCACCGGCGGCGTCCGCGAACACCGGCGTCATCGTGGTGTTCAGACCGTGCACGACAAACGAGGTGGGCACCAGGCGCAGGTGGTTGTACAGCGTGACCTGCAAGGTGTTGTCGCCCGGCGGCACGACCAGCGCCGCGCCGGGTGAGGAGATGGGCGCGCCCGAGGCGTTGCAGGTGATGTCGGTGACGGTTCCCGCGCAGACGCGGTAGCCCCACATCCGCACGCCCACGGTGCCATCGGGCATGGTCGTGGCGACCGGATCGGTTGCCGGATCGATATCGGCGGCGATCAGCGTGTACGTCACGGCCTGCGCCGGTGCCGCCAGCAGGGCCGACAGCGTCAGGATCGCCGCAGCAATCGACCGCACTGTGAAATGAAGTTCGTTTTTCATCGTGACTCCCTGGCAACTGTCATTCGGTGATGGCGACGCCGGGCGGCTGGATCAGCACCATCGTCATCATTCCGCCCGGAAAAACGCCGTCGTTGACGATTTCGCGCTCGTTGTGCGAGTGCATCATGTGGAAGAAACCATTCGTGGCATTGGCCAGACCGGCACCCACGGGCTTGGCACCGCCACCGCCGAGGAACGGACTGCCGCTGTACATCTCGCCGTAGGTCAGCTCGAGTTCGAACGGCAGCCGCGCCGGCAGCGGCTTGTAGAAATCGCCGGGCAGCTGCGTGGGAACATGGCCGGGGAAAGGTGCAGCGGTCTGCACACCGGCCGGGGTGTACTTGCCGGAGCGGCAGTTGGTGGCAGAGACCGGCTGAGCGGCGTTGCACGTGTCGCCGAACATGTCCCAATTCAGACCGGCGCCGGTCCAGCGCCAGATCGCGTCGACGGTCTGGCCGGGCACCATGCGCAAGGTGAAGTCGCTCTGCGCGAGGTCGGGGCCGGTGCTGGAGGGGCGCTTGAGCAATCGCCCGTCGCGCGCCACGGTCCATGTGTTGTTGCCATGGTGATGGAACGGGTGCAGGTCACGCCCCATGTTGATGACGCGCAGCAGAACGCTGTCGCCGGGGTGCATCTGGACCAACGCGTTGTAAGGCTGGTTCGGCAGCGCCGGCGCGCGAGGTTCGGCCAAGGTATCCGGCGAGGTGCGGCCGTTGATGAACCAGTAGCGCGGTGCGTAGGCGCCAAAGTTGCTGGTGTTGACACGCCAGGTCGGCGGCGCGCTCAAACCCGCGGCGACGACTTGGTCGTGGACGGCCTGATGGCGCGCCGGATCGATCTCGCTCAGCATCAGCAGGTATTCACGGTCGGGAGTGAACGCGGTGTCGGCGTGTCCGTACGCATGGTTCGGGAACGAGAGTGATGGGGGGCGCACGATCAGCGCACCCACCAGGCCCATCTCGATCTGCACGTCCATCTGCGTGCCGCTGTGGTAGGTGTAGGTGCCGGGGTTGGCAGCGACGAAGCTGTAGGTCACGGTGCCGGCTGGCACCACTTCGGTGGTCAAGCGTGCCGCCGATGTGGTGACGCAATGGGCGGCCGTGACGCAACTCGCCGTCACCCCGCTCTGCCCCGGGAAGACGATCGAGGTGCGCGTCGGCAGGTTGTTCGTCAGCGTGACCGTGACGGTCTCGCCCTGGTTGACGATCAGCGTCGGCCCCGGGAACTGCATGTCCAGACCCACCACGCCGTAGCCCCAGTTGTAGAGTTGAACGCCGTCGGAGGCGCTGACGAAGCCCGGCCTGGCGTCCAGGCTGAAGGCCGGGCCGGTGATGCCGTTGACCTTGGCGTGCGATGCAGGCACCCAAAGCGCGACGGCGATTCCCGCCAGACCAACCAGCCGGCTCAGCGACCCGAGTGTGTTGTGCAGATTCATGTGAACTCCCCTCATGCTGCGATCAATGGATGACGATGTGCGTCATGATCCCGCCCCGATCTTCCGCACCATTGCTCAGGAAGTTCAGGTTGGTCGTGTACAGCACGTAGGTTCCGGGTACGACGCCTGCGGTGTCGACCAGCACGTCGACCGCCTCGCCGCCGCCCAGCGTGACCGAACTCGTGCGGTAGGAATGGTCGACGCCGCTCGGCCCACGGGCGATCGCCGCCCCGGCACCCACCACCTTGAACGGCAGGCCCATCGCGGTGACGGTGAAGTAGTCGACCACCGACAGGTTGCTCAGACGCAGCAGGATGCGCTGGCCGGCAGCGGCGGTGACCAGCGAGCTGATTGGCTGCGAAGTCTCGGGCAGCGCCGTGTTCGCCGCGTCGCCAGGGTCCACCGGCGTCTTGATGAACGCGGTGGTGCGCGGATCGACGGTGTCGGGATAGTTGCGCCCGTTGATGAAGGTGTGCGTGGAGCGCATCGTGTCGAACGGCAGCGGCTGCACGACCTCGCTCTGGAGGTGGAAATTGGCGTCGAACGACCCCAGCTGCAGCGCGGCCTGCACGTCGTAGCCGGTGGCGCCGATGCGGGCGTCACCCACCGGCAGGTTCACACCGTTGTGTTTGGCGTCGTTGTAGACGAACTTGTTGAAATTGCGTGTCGGCTGCACCGCGGGGGGTGGATACGCGGCGCTGTCGACCGGCACGCCGTTGATCAGCGTGTTGTCCTGCGCCGGCGTCACGTACAGATTGCCCAGCATGCCCATCTGCATGTGTTCGGTCGCCTCCACATGGCAGTGGTACATGTAGGTGCCGGGATCGTTGATCTTGTAGTAGTAGGTGATCGTCGAACCCATGTTCACCGTGATCGACCCTTCGGGCGTGCCGTCGAAGATCGGCGCCGCCTGCGGGAAGCCATGGAAGTGGACCGAGTGCGGGTCGAACAGGTCGGGCCGGTGCGTCATGCCGACGTTGGTCAGGCTGAGCCAGACTTCCTGGTTCTGCTTGAAGCTCAGCGTGGGCGCGGCGAACTTGGCGTTGAAGGTCGAGCGTGTCATCACGTCGTTGTTGGGCACGCCCGTCACGTCGGAGAAGCCGAACATGTAGCCGCGCGTGCCGTCGCCGTAAGACATCCAGCCGTCGCCGGCCGCAAGGTGCTTGCACACCTTGCCGCTGGTGCCTGCCGCATCGCCCCCGGGAGGACACTGGGGATAGACGCCGGCGTGGGCCTGGGCGAGGGCGCCGACGATGGCCAGGGCCAGCGCCGCGCGCGAGAACTGCTTGACAGTGGTGTTCATGTTGAATGGCTCCCTGTTCAGTAAGGCGCTGTGGCCGACGTGCTGCGGTGGTAGGCGCCGGCGTCCCAGTTGCCGATCACTGGGCGCGCTGCACCGTTGCGGTCGATCAGCAGGAACGCGTCGATCGGATTCAGCGTCACGAGCGGATTGCGGGTGCGCCCGATTCCGGCGGCCTGGCTGGTCGACCGGATGCGGTAGTCGAAGTACGGCACGCCCACCACCGGCGGCCCACCCGGCGTGGTGGACGCGGTGTGCACGTTCTGCGTCAGCGGGCCAAAGCGCACGTCGATGAAGTTGCCGCCCTCGTCGAAGGCCGCGGCCACCGATGGGCTTTGTGCCGTCGCCTGCACCGAGGCTTCGACCTGCAACAGAACCGAGTCACGCCCGCCGTTGTAGCTGTTGGCGTTCCAGTACTGAACATTCGCCTGAAGGCCCTTCACGTTGTTGTCCGGCGCTGCGACGGTGTACCCGGTGATGCTGGTCATCAACGAGTCCGTCGGGTTCATCCGCGGCTGCGTTCCGGTCGGGATGAAGGTGCCGGGGGCGTTGTTGCCCGTCGGCGTCGCTGCTTCGAATGCCGGCGTGAACGCGTCGAGAACCTCCAGATCCGAGAAGCCGTCGAACACCAGGCCGGCCGGCGTGGTGGGCGTCGGCACGGCGGGCTGGTTCCAGTGGAACACCCGGTTCTGGTAGAGGATGTTGTTGTCCAGCAGTGACGGGAACGAGAACGCGAGCGCCTGAGGCCGAATCGCAGCGGGGATGTCCGTGACGGCGCCGAGCCGCAGGGCCAGCACCGGGCTGTGCGGGTACGAGGCGATGCCTGCGCCGAACTGCGGCAGCGAACTGCTCAGTGCCGTGTTGTTTGTGTTGTTCTGCAGCAGGCCTGGCGCAAAGGCGCGCGCCGCGGTCGACACGTTGTCGTTGCGGGCGATCGTGTTGTTGAGGATCTGCGTGTTCGGTGCGTCCTTCAGCGCGATGCCGCCGCCCGCCACGCCCGCCACGTTGTTGACGATCACGTTGTTGACGATGCTGACGAGGTAGGCCGATGCGACTGTGGTTCCCACTTCGTTGCCGTTCGTGCCGAGCAGGCTGATGCCACCGCCGTCGCCCGCACCGGCCAGGTTGCCGTGGAAGGTGTTGCTGCTGATGCGCACGCTGCCCGAGCCGGTGGACAGGCCGTTGGCCGCTGCCTGCGAGGCCTGCCCGGCGATCGAGACCGCGCCACCCTGAACGCTGAAGCCCTGGTTGAACGACGAATTCCACAGGAACTTGTTGTCGTGGATCACGCCGTTGTTGCTGACCCCGAGGTGCGCCAGGCCGCCGCCGTTGCCGGTGGAGAAGTTGCCGCAAACGTAGTTTTTCGTCACGTTGTAGTTGTTCGCGCCGAGGTAGATGCCGATGCCGCCGCCGCCGCCGCCCGTCGCGCCGGCGGTGTCGCCGTTCTGCACGACTTCGTTGTTGCGGATCAGGACATCGGTGTTGCGCGAACCAACCGGAAGTTCCTGGCTGGTCAGCGTCGGGTGGCCAAGGCGGATGCCGCCGGCCATCAGGCCCTGGTTGCCGGAGATCAGGTTGTTGGTGATCTGCAGTGCGCGGGCAAAGCCGTTGGCGATGATGCCGCCGCCCTGATCGGCGCCGCTGATCGTGAAGCCGTCGATCTGCAACGCAGCGCTCGAAGCGCGCGGCTGCGGATTCGTGGCATTGCCGTCGGATTTGAGCATCACGAAGAAGCCGGGCGCTTCGGCGTCGCCGAACAGCAGCGGCGCGTTGTCGGCGGTGTCACCGTCCAGGCAGGCCTGATAGGTGGTCGGCAGCAACTGCCCGGGCAGCAGGAAGTTCGCACCGGTGCCGCCGCCCGGCGTGAGCGCCACACCCATCACCTTGTCGCACATCGCCCTGCGCCAGGCCATCAGCTTTTCGGCCGGTTGGGTGACGGCGTTGATCAGCGTGCCGCCGGCGCCGTAGCCCTGCAGGCGGATGCGGCGATCGACGATGACGGTTTCTTCGTAGAGGCCAGGCTCGACCGTGATCAGCGCACCTTCCGAGGCGGCGTTGACGGCCGCCTGGATCGAACCGCCGGCGCGCACCACTGTCGGCGCCGTGCCGCCGATGTGCACCGTGACACCGCGCGGGCTGACGTTGCCATTGCTGCGTTTGACCAGCACGGTACCGGAAGTGACACCCGGCGTAACGGTGAGCACGTTGATCACGATCTGCTCATTCGTCCAGCTTGTGATGTACGAGGCGGGCAAGTCAACGCCGTTGAACGAGACCGTGCCCGGTGCGCTGCCGAAACCGAAATCGCGGCTGATGGTCCTCGGCTCGGTTCCGCCCGGGTTGTTGGCGTCCCAAAGCGGGTTGAGCACCTGGGTCGCACCCATCGAGCGGATCGTCAAGGTCTGACCCGCACCGCTGATCCACGGCCCGGCATTGGCCGACCCGTTCACGCTGCGGATGCCCGGCACGGCGCTCGGATGAGCGCAGTCGAGCGAGAACTGCTGCGGCCCGGCGAAAGCTGCGATCGGCAGCACCGGGGTGTCGAGGTAGGTCGTCTTGCCCGGCAGGTACTGGAACGTGTAGCAGAACTGGCTGTAGCTCTTGTTGTGATGCGGGTCGGGCTGCATCAGCGTCTTGCCGGTGATCGGGTCGAGCATGTCGGCACCCGTGGCCGGGTTCTTGACCGGCATGTACGGCGAGTTCAGGCAGGCCGACACCATGTTCGGTGCAACACCAGAGGGCATCGGCACGTTGAAGGCGAAGGTCGAGGGCACCAGGGCGTTGTAGGTGCCGAAGCGATCCGAATAGACCCGCGAAAACTCGCGCCCGGTGTGGTCGCGCAGCGAGACGGGCATGAACGGGGGCGCGAACTTCTCGCCGAACGTCGGTGCGTTCGGATTGAATTCGTTGGCCAGGTCGTCGAGGATCATGCCGACGATGTGGCCGGCCACCGGCGTCTTCGTGAACAGTTGGAAATCGTTCGCCGCGTTCAGGCCCGCATTCAGCGTGACGGCCTTGCGGTTGCAGTACGGACGCGGTCTGCCCGGAGCGTCACGGTATTCCGGTGGAATCGCGACGCCGGGGAACAGGTCGAGTTCGGCCGGCACTGCAGTGGGCCGGGTGCCCACGCATTCCGGCGGCAGCGAGAGGGTCGAGACGACGATGGAGTCGCCGAAGTCGACGTTCTTGTCCTCTTCCTTCTGGACCTCGTAGCCGGAAGGCGGCACGACTTCGACGATGTACTTGCCGGGCGCCAGGTCGACGAAGGCATAGCCGCCGTCGTAGACCGCGCCCTTGAGCTGGTTGAAATTGCGCAAGCCGTCATAACAATCGGTGCTCACCTTGCCGGCTGGAGGTGCGGCACCCGCGGGGTCGGCAGCGCAGTCCGTGGGCAGCGAGGCGTCCCATGAATCGGAAACCGCGGTCATCGGGAAGCCTGCGGGTTGCGGAACGAGCGGGACCTTGGGGTTGCTCGGGCTGGCCCGATACAGGCGAACCGTCACTCCGGGGATGCCAGGTTCGTTGTTCTCGGCAAACGCATAGCGCGGGTCCGATTCGGCGCGCGTGCTCGAATAGTTGATCTTGCCGCTGATGCCGCCGTTGGCGGAGCCGGTGTAGGGACGCTTGCCGAAGTCCAGGACGTTGGTCTGGCCCAGGAAGGTCTGCACGCCTTGCAGGATGGCCGGGCCGGTCGTGGTTTCCGGCCCGCCCGGGTACGGCGTGGTCTGGCCCCGGTTCGGCCACACGGGATTGGCAGGCAGTGCCCCACCGGCGTCGGCCAGCGCGGTCAGGCCGGTCGCTTCGAAGCGCAGATAGTCGACTTCGGCGACCAGCCAGTTGAAGAACGGGAAGACTTCGGCGAACTCGTAGTTGCCTTCGTCATCGGTGGCCACGGATTGATAGATCGAACCGTCGCGGAAACGCAGGTTCACCGCCTGGCCGGGAATGCCGATCGATGTGGCGGCGCATGCGCCCGTCGCAGCCGGGTCGTGACAGACCTTGCCCGCCACGCGCCCGAACCAGTTGAACACCGGCACCTTGCCGAGGTTGACCGAGGCGCTGCCGGTCGCCGGGGTGACGAAGTCGTAGAGCCCGAACACGTTGTCGAGCGGTTTGTCCCACACGGCCAACTGGTAGCGTGTGCCGGGCTTGAGGCCGGGGATCGAGAACGTGCCGTCCGGGTTGCACTTGCCGGCGTAGACGCCGCGCCCACCGCCCACCGCAAGACTGGCGGACTCGTTCAGGCCGATGCGGCATTCGCTGACCGGCAGCCCGTCGTTGAACGTGAAGTTCGGCGGCCTGCTCATGTGGACGTTGATGACCTGGCCGGTGGCCGCGCCGGTGCCGGTGCTCGGTGCCGCGAAACTGGGGACGAAGCCGATGAAGACATGGTGCCCCGGAGGCCCGAACTCCTTGAAGTACGCCGGCTCGTTCGCCTTGACCCAGGCGTCGACGCCCTGGGTGCCTTCGATCGTGTGCGTCTGCATCCAGAACTGGCCTTCCTCGGGCCAGGGGGTCAGCGGCGGATTCGCGCCGTCCGGGTAGTAGCGCGGGCACTCCGTGATGGGCGGCTTGACCGACGGCGGCACGGCAAAGACGGTGTACTTGGCGGGCGCCAGGTTCTTGACCCGGAACACGCCATTGGCGTCGGTCTTCAGGTCCAGCGTACCGATCTGGTCGACGCTTCCGTCGGTGAGGTAGGTGGTGCCCAGCGGATTGCCGAAGGCGTCGAATCCGAAACGGCCGCCCGAGGCGCCGTAGGTGCCCCCGGCGTCGTAGATGTGGATGTCCCAGCCGCAAAGGCCGTATTCCTGGCCGCCGATGGCATCCGGCGAGTTGTTGATCGGGTTGCTGTCGTGGTACAGCAGCACCGAGATCTGCGCGGTCTGGATCGGCGTCGGGTTGACCACCACGCGCACCGTCGTGGGCATGCTGCCGTTCGCGTTCGCGCGAATCGGCGCACCGGACATCTGGAACGCTGGGGAGCCATCGGGAAGGCCGTTCGGCAGCACGGAGAGGAAGTAGCGCTTGCCCGCCGCCAGCGCGGTCGCGGTGGCCGCGATGCCCGTGGTGTTGGTGGGCAGGGTCTGGCCCGATTCGACCACCGGCATGTGGCTGCGGTGGAACTGCAGCGACAGCGTGTCGCTGGGGTTGGGCACTGCGGCGGTGCCGGTCACGCCGGGCACCACGTCCCAGGTCTTGTCCTCCTGCAGGGTCCAGCGAAACGGCACGTTGATCGGCGTGCCATCAGGCCGCACGACGTTGATCGTGATCGCCTGCGCCAGCATGGCGCCCGCAGCCATCAGCACGCCGCCCAACATACGTGCCCCGCGCAGAACCCAGTTCGGCCGACTCTGGTTTGAATGCATACGTCCTCCTTGAACACCGAGGTCGTTGGCGGCCACCGCCGGCCAACCCCTGCTGAAACCCGTTGCGGGAATTCCCACTTCGATGTGCAGGAGTCTGGGTTTTGCAGGCGAATGTGTCGCTGGAGCGCGACCCGCCGGTCGAAGTAGGGCACCCGCTACACACTGCACGCATGCAGTGCGGGGCCACGCTACGTTCTTAATCGCCTCTTAACGGGGCAGGCGTCCGGCCGCCTTGCACATCCCTAAGGCTAGGGGGAGCCCCGGACCTTGGGGGGGTGGCGCTGGACGAAAGTTTCCCGCCGACCGCAACGCTCAATCGCTGAAGCTCACCTGCACGCGCAGGCCGCCCAGTGGCGAATCCAGGAGCTGAATCCTGGCACCATGGAGTTCGGCCACCGACAGCACGATCGACAGGCCCAGGCCGACGCCTTCGATCTTGGTCTGGCCGAGCCGATTGAAACGCTCGAACGCGCGCTCGCGATCGTGCGCGGGAATGCCTGGCCCGGAGTCGTCGACGCGAAGCAGCACGTTCGTGCCGTCGCGCTCCGAACTGACTTCGACCCGGCCACCCTGCCGCGCATAGTGAATGGCGTTGGCCAGCAGGTTGCGCAGCAGCAGGGAGAGCGCAAAGCGGTGGCCGCTGACATTGGGTGCTGCGAAGCGAGCCGAAAACGACACCTGCCTGGCGGCACCGCGCGGCCCGAGTTCGCGCATCAGTTCCTGATAGATCTCTGACAGCGCGATGGTTTCGTGTTTCTCGCCCGAGTCTTCTGCCAGGCTTTCGATGCGTGCCAGGTCCAGGAGCTGATCGATGAGGTGCGCAGCACGGTCGGCGCCCTGCATCAATGACTTCAGCGCGTCCTGAAGGTCGTCTGCTGAAGTTGCCCGGGTCGCGAGTTGCGCGTGCGCGCGCAAGCCGGCGAGCGGGGTGCGCATCTCGTGTGCCGCGACCGACGTGAACCTGCGCTCGACCGACAAGGCATGCCCGACGCGGGCGAACAGCGTGTCGACGGCGCGCAGGATCGGCAGCAGTTCGCGCGGCGGATCGACCACCTGCACCGGCGTCAGATCGAGCGGGTTGCGGTGCGCCAGCTGGTCGGCCATGACATCAATGGAGCGCAGCGAACGGCGCATCGTGAACCACGAGACGCCGAACACCAGGATCAAAGGCAGCAGCAGGAAGCCGACATAGTAGGTCGTGATCAATGCGGTCTGGGTCCAGCGTTCACCGACGTTCTCCGCGACCTGGATGACGTACTCTCTGTTCTTGGTGGGCAGCGCGAAGGTCCGGTACTCCTCGCCGTCGATCTGCACCGTGTCGAACCCGAGCTGCGAAAGCGGCATCAGCGATCGCTCGGCGGGCGCCTCATGGCTGCGCAGCAGCAGCGCGCCCTGTCGTGACCACACCTGGTAGCGATACAGCAGCGCGGCGGTGGGCCGTGTCTTCAATCCGAGGTGGCGGACCGGATCGGCGTCGTCGAACTTGCCCAGATCGTCCTCGACAAACGAAAGCACGGTTGCGCCCAGATGCTCGAGGCGAGCATCCAGCATCTGGTTTTCCTGGACGCTGGCGGCCCAGTACATCACCAACCCGCCAAACAGCAGCGAAGCGATGAGCGCAAAGACTGCGATCTGCAGCAGACGCAGGCGCAATGACCAGCTCGACAGCCGCTCGAGCATGCGCAACTAGGGCAGAAGGCGCACGATGTCCTGGTCAGGCGAGGTCATGGCGGCAACCACGCGCCCCTCGGGCGAGACCAGGACGATGCGGAAGTCGTGCATGACATGTTCGTCATAGTGCCAGTAGCGTACGCCAAGCCATCCTGCCATGCGCGAGGTCGAGGCCTTGTCGCCACTGAGGAAATGCCAGTTGTCCCGCGTCAGCTTGCGCTCGGTTCGGTAGAGCGCCCAATCGGCAGGCCGGTCCTGCGAGGGATCGAGCCCGACGATGACGACTTGGAGCGCAAGCTGCCGCGCATCGGCCAGCACCTGAAGTTGTTCGAGCACCCTCAGGCTGGCCGAACACACGCGCCGGCACGCGCCGTAGGCCATGTTCACGACGGCATAGGAGCCACGCAGCGAATCCAGCGCGTAAGGCCGGTTCAGGTCATCGACCCAGGGGCCTCGAACTGCGTGCAATGTTTGTCCACAGGCCGCGGTGAACGCCATGCACAACGCACAGCCGACGAAAAGTTTCGCAAGGCGAGGACGGCGCATGAAGCGGGTTCTGAAATGGCAATGCAGTGACCAGACCCGCGAGCCTAAACCCCAATCGGCGCCACTCCACTCTCGGGCCGGCGTGCATCACGGGGCCACACGCAATAGTTGGCACACGCGTCATTTGCACGCCGACCCGACGGTGCAGCCGCTCGGCCGCTGCGCGGATCCGCGCGAGCCGCATAGACTCGTTGCATGTGTGCGCCGGAAGATTGGCGCAGGTCGCCTTTCAAGGGAAATCACGATGGCTCGCAGTCCTTCACTCACGCTGCTGTGCACGACCCTGGTTCTGGCCGGGTTGACGGGCCTGCCGTGCGCGCCGGCACACGGTCAAGCCAGCCCGGACTCTGCCTCTGAGCGCCTGCGCGCACTCGAGCGCCGGCTCGACGCGAGCCAGCAACTGATCGAGAAGCTGACGGAACGCATCGCCGAGCTTGAACGCGCCGCCGGGCAAGTGCGGGCGACCGCCGATGCGCCCGCCGCACCGACAGCCGAGCAGGCGAAGGCGATCTCCTCGCTGCGCGACAGCGTCGAGCAGATGTCGGAGGGCTTGAGTCGAAACGTCGCTCACACCGGCGTTCCGATTCACGGGTTCGCCGATGTCGGCGCGGCGTGGTCAGGCCGCGGCGATCCGGCGCGGCTGCGCGGCTTCGAAGTCGGCACGCTCGATCTCTACCTGACGCCGCAATTCGGCAGCCACGTCAAGGCGCTCGCCGAGATCGCGTTCTACTACCGGGCCGACGGGCACGGCGAGATCGAGGCCGAACGCATGCAGCTGGGCTACACCGTGAGTGACTCGCTCACGCTGTGGGGAGGGCGCTTCCACACCCCGATAGGACTGTGGAACACCGCGTACCACCACGGAGCCAACCTCCAGACTTCGATCTACAGGCCGCGCTTCATCGAGTTCGAGGACAGCGGCGGCCTGTTGCCGACGCACTCGATCGGCGTCTGGGCGAGCGGCAAACTTCGCCTGGGCCAGGACAGGCTGGGCTACGACGTCTATCTCAGCAATGGACCCACCGTGCGTGGGCGCGTGCTGGACTACAACGCCTTCACGGACGACAACGGCGGAAAACTGCACGGCCTCAACCTGTACTACCAGCCCAGCGGTGCGCTGCGCGGCGTGACGGTCGGCGTGCACGGACTGGGTTCGACGGTGGATACGCGCGACGCTTCAGGGGGCCTGCTGGCTCGTACACGCCTGCGCATGGGCGGGGGCTATTTTGGCTACGACGCTCAAGGGTGGGACGCGCTCGGCGAGTACTACCGGTTCGCGAACCGGGATCTTGCAGCCGGAACACGCCGATTCAGCGACGCCTGGTACCTGCAGGTGGGCCGCACGCTGGGCTCGCTGATGCCATATGGGCGCTACGAAAGGGCCTCGCTGGATGGCGCCGACCGCTTCTTTGCAACGCAGCTGGCAGGTCGTTCGTACACACGTTCGTCGCTGGGCGCTCGCTACGACCTCGACGGCAAATCTGCACTGAAGATCGAATTGGGCAAGACCACGGAAGCTGCTGCCTCGCTCATCGACGACACCGGGGCCGCGTCCGTATTGCCGCGCGCACGCTATCACCGCACGGCGATCGAGTATTCAATCGCGTTCTAGGATGAACCGCACCACATTGAACAAGAAGCGCAGGGCGGCTTTCGGCCCAAAGCGCGTGTTCGTAAGCCGGTATTCGTCGCTGCTCGCACGCCAGGGTCTGCGCGAAGGCAGGTGGCCCGGGGTACGTTCTCCGGCCCACGCTCGCGGCGCACCCGCTGGGGTTCATGGCGCGCGGTGCCATCAACGCCGTCGTGTTGACGCGGCTGGCCGTTGTGGGCCTGGGTGGCGCCCCGCGAGCGTGGGCCGGAGCACGGGGGCGCCGCCACCGCCCTGGCGCGCTCTCGCTCGTGGGCTGGGTCTGCACGGACAAACGGATTTCGCTGCAAGCCCCGGGCCACCTGCCCTCGCGCGGAGGCTGGCGTGAGCGCAAAGACGAACACTCGCTTTGGGCCGCAAGTTGGTCCTTCCCAGCGACGATTCGTTTCATGCATCGCGGGTCGCGCGAAGCGCGGTGGAGCAACTGACATGAGCATGCAGCGAGCCTGGTTGGCCCTCGCCGTCGCAGCGCTGGCGCTGGCGCCTTGGGGTGCGCGGGCGGGCGAGGTGATCGCCAACGCGGGCGTGATGCTCAGCGCCGATGAAATCCGAGACGTGTTTCTGGGCGAGAAACAGTTCGTCGGCAGCCTCAAGCTCGTCCCGGTGGACAACAGCAGCCTGCACCACGACTTCCTGTCCAAAGTGCTGCAATCCGACGTGCGCAAGTACGCCGCACGCTGGACCCGCAAGTCGTTTCGCGACGGGCTCGCGCCGCCGGCGGTGAAGGGCAGCGACGCGGAAGTGATCGCCTTCGTTCGATCGACCCCCGGAGCGGTGGGCTACGTGTCGACCAGCACTCCCGGCGTCAAGGTGCTCGAGAAATTCTGAGCTGAGTCATGCCCCCTTCATGGGCGGCAGCGAGGCATTCGCGCGGCGCGTCAAACTCGCGCGAATGAAGCCGGCAAAGATCCAGCCAAGGCGATGTCAGGCCTCGATCGGCCCGAGCTGGTAGCCCACGCCTCGCACGGTGAGAATGAGGTTGGCGCCGAGCTTTTTCCGCAGGTAGTGGATGTAGACCTCGACCGCATTGCTGCCGATTTCCTCGCCCCAGCCATACAAGGCTTCCTCGAGCTGTGCACGGCTGAGAATCTGGTTCTTCTTGCGCAGGAACGTCTCGAGAACCCAGTACTCCTTGTTCGTCAACGCCACGTTTTCACCGCGCAAGGTGGCGAGCCGCCGCGACGGATAGAGTTTCAGCACGCCATGCTCGAGTTCCGCCCCGCCCTCGCTGGTGGTCTGGCGGCGCCGCTGCACCGCTCGCAAGCGCGCCGTCAGTTCGTCCAGATCGATGGGCTTGACCATGTAGTCGTCGGCACCGATGTCGAGCAGCGCGATGCGATCATGGATGCCGCCGCGCGCGGTCATCACGATCACTGACGTGCCCGGGTCTCGCAAGCGAATGCTCTTGAGCAGCACTTCACCGGCGATATCTGGCAGACCCAGGTCGAGCAACACGCACTCGTACAGGTGAGTGCGCATCGCAACGGCGAGGTCCGCGCCGTTGCGGATCCAGTCGACGGCGTAGCCGGATCGGGTCAGCCCCTTCTGCACAGCAGAGCCGAGCAGGTCATCGTCTTCAACCACCAGCAATCGCATAACGTAGGCTCGCTTGCACAACGCTCGACGCGTCAACTGCGAATTGTCCTGCGGCGCAACGCGCTTGAACAGGCACTTTGTCGCCAGCACGCGGCCGCATCCCCGACATGGGGTGCGGTCGGCCACGGCCCTTAAATGACGCTAAGAAAACCAGCGCAAGTCTGCGCCGGGAAACCCATCGCCATTTCGCCATGCTTCGAAGCGCGTCGGCTTGATCGGCGACAAACGCTCGCCGCCGCTGACCCCGTCAGGCCGTTCCGAACTTGGTGTCGAATCGAATCCCGGCTTGCTTCAGCAGTGGCGTCGGCAACAGGCCGCCGGCACAGACGATCACCGCATCGTTGCGGTAGCGCGCGACCTGGCCATCGTGCTCGATTTCGACATCTTTCGCGTGGATCTGCTTCACGCTCGACTGCAGCAACACGCGCAAGCGGCCCGCCTCCTGCTGCTGCCCGAGCGACACGCGGTTCTTTTGCTTGACGCGTGAGAATGCCTCGCTGCGGTACGACAGCGTCACGTCGGTGCCCACTTCCTGCGACAACGCAATCGCCGCTTCAAGAGCACTGTCGCCGCCGCCCACCACCAGCACGGCCTGGCCGCGATACTGCGCCGGATCGATCAGTCGGTACGCTACCTTGGCGGTTTCTTCGCCGGGCACGCCCAGCTTGCGCGGCGTGCCTCGGCGCCCCAACGCGAGCAGCACGCTGCCGGTGCGGTACTGCGCACGATCGGTGCGCACCACAAAGCCGCCGGCGGCCGGTGCCACGCCTTCCATGCGTTCGCGAAACGAGATCTTCAGGTTCGTCTTGCGCACCACGTCGAGCCAGAACTGCAGCAGCTTTTCTTTCTGCACTTCGCCGAACTTGACCTTGCCGATCAGTGCCAGATCGAAGGGTGCCGTCATCGCGATCTTCTGGCGCGGGTAGTGGTACACCGCACCGCCAAGCGAGGGTTCCTGTTCGATGAGCTTGTAGCGCAGCTTGTGCTGCATTGCGGCCAGCCCGGCCGCCAGGCCCGCCGGCCCGCAGCCGACGATGACGACGTCATAGTCGGCGTTGCCGCGCTTGCGTTTGCGAATCGCCTCGATGGCCTGGCGGCCCTGTTCGGTCGCCTTGCGGATCAGCCCCATGCCGCCGAGCTCACCGGCGATGAAGATGCCCGGCACGTTGGACTCGAATTCCGGGCTCACCTCGGGAATGTCGACACCGCGCTTTTCGGTGCCGAACACCAACGTGATCGCCTCCACCGGGCACGCCGTTCGGCACGCACCGTGGCCGATGCACGCCGCCGCATTGGTGAGGACGGCTTTGCCCTTGACGATGCCCAGCGCGCCCTCCGGGCAGGCCTTCACGCAGGTGCTGGACCCGATACAGCGAACCGGGTTGATGACGGGGTGAAGGGAGGATGGTTCCACCAGACCTTCTTCCACTGAGACCTCGAGGTCCGCGGCGTGGCCGTGTTGAATGCGCCGCTGCCGGCGAACGTACAGCACCATCGCGATCAGGATCACGCCGATGTAAAGATAGAGATAGTCCATGCGCTGAAATTGCTGCGAAAGGGTGTGGCAGGCCGCTTGGCCGACACGCCAGGCGGGCAGTGCGGGTCAAACGATCCGTGCGCTCAGGGCTTGATTTGTTCGCGAATCTCGACCACCAGCGCACCGCTGCCCAGCGACACCGGGCCGACCTGGCCGGTCAGGTCACCCGGCGACGGCGTCGCATTGCCACTCTTGCTCACGCGCGCACCGACGATCACGCGCGGGACACCCGACAGCTTCGCCGCCGGTGACATGGCCAGGCTGTCGTCGAGCGTGAAGCTGGCCGGCAGGTCGCGCACGCGCTTGCGCAACACCGCCAGCGGTATGCGCGACCCCTCGGCGGCTCGGGCAAAGATGAACACCGTGTCGTCCGGTCCGGCCTGCGCGGCCAGTCTCGGGCTCAGGCTGACTGTGCCGCTGACGGTGGCATTGAGCGCTGCACCCGGCGCCACAGCCTGGGAATTCGCGGGCGCTGCCGCCGCGGCAGGCCCCGCGGCAGCGGCCGCATTGGCACCACCCGCACCGGGTGCGGCACCCCCCTTGGGCGCACCGGCCGGCGTGGTGTTGCCCGACGGCAGACCGCCCAACTGGCGCGCTTCGGCAACGCTCGCCTGTACCTGCTGAATGAAGTTGCCCTCGGCAGGCGCAACCTTGAGCAGTTCCTCCCAGTGCTTGACCGCACCGGCGAAATCTTTGCGGTCGAACGCATCGGTGCCCGCCAGCGCCAGCGCCTTGACGTTCTTCGGATCGAGTTCGAGCGCGCGGCGCACCCATTTCATCGGCTCGCCGGCAAGCGTGCGGTTGTTCTTCACCGCCAGCGCGTCGGCATAGTCGGCGATCAGCACCGCGTCGTCGCCATTCTGTTGTATCGCCGATTCGTAGGCCTTCACCGCTTCGTCATTGCGGCCCAGCACGGAATAGGTGCGCCCCAGCATCGCCCAGCCCTGCGGATCCTGCGGCTGGTCCTTCAGTCGCGTGGCCAGACGCGTCGCCATCTCGGTGATCTGCTCCATGTTGACGCCTTGCGGGCCGTCACCCCCTGCGTGCCCTGCCGCTGCGGCAGCGACCGGCGGCGGCGCGCCCAGGCCTGCCAGCGACGGTGAACCCGTCCACGCGTAACCACCCAGCGCAACGGCGAGCACAAAGCCTGCCACGCTTGCCCAAAGACCTCGCGGCACCCTGATTTCGACGCCAGCGTGCACATCGATGCCTTTCGCACTGCCCTTCGCACTGCCTTTCGCACCGCTGATTGCAACGCTGTCTGCACCACTTTTCGCGCTGCTTTGAGTGCCGGCGGCTGCGACCGGTTGCAAGGCTGCGCCCGGAGTAGGCGGCGGAGGGGATGGCGCAGTCGGCGACGCCAGCGCGGCGGCGTCCGAACCGGCGAGCACCAGGTCGAGCACACGCCGCTCCAGCACGGCCTTGCTGCTTTCGTATTCCGCCGCCGGCAAGGCGCCGCTCTCGTGCAACTGCTTGAGTTGCGCCAACTGGTTCTTCAGGGTGTCGATCGATGAATTCATGGCAAAGGACAAAGCGGCGCTCTCAACTCGAGCGCTTGACGTCGGGCATCTTCGCCGCATCGTCGTCAGGTTGATCCGGTTCGAACTGGTCGGGTGCAAGCCGGCTGCGCCGGCGCAGCACGACGACGAAGATGCCCAGCCCACCCACCAGCAGGATCACCGGGCCGAACCACAGCGCCGCCGTCGAGCCTTTCAAGGGAGGGCGATACAACACGAAGTCGCCATAGCGCTGAGTCATGAACTCGATGATCTGCGCGTCGGTGTCGCCACGCACGATCATCTCGCGCACCTGGCGGCGCAGGTCTTCTGCCAGCGGCGCCGACGAGTCGGCGATCGTCTGGTTCTGGCACACCAGGCAACGCAACTCGGCCGACAGGCGCAGCATGCGCGCCTCGGTGGCCGGGTCGGCGGCCGCCAGCGGCGCTTCCCTGGCGCCCACGCAGCCCAGCCAGGCGGCCAGCAGCAGACCGAACAAGCCCTTCACCGGTGCGTCAACCATTGAGTTGCCTCAACAAGGGTTCGATGCGCGAGCGAATGATCTCCGGCGTCAGCGCGCCGATGTGCTTGAAGCGAATCATGCCCTCGCGGTCGACCACGAAGGTTTCGGGCACACCGTAGACGCCCCAGTCGATGCCGACGCGCCCGTCCAGGTCAAACAATGAGGCGTCATAGGGATTGCCGAAACGCGCCAGCCACTGCTGGCCGTCGGGGCGTTTGTCCTTGTAGTTCAGGCCATACAGCGGCACGCGTTTGGCGCGCGCGAACTCGATCAGATGGGGATGCTCGTCGCGGCACGCCACGCACCACGACGCCCAGACATTGAGCATCCAGACCTTGCCAAGCAGGTCTTCACGACGAATCGTCTGGTCTGGGTTGTCCAGCCGCGGCAGCGCGAAGTTCGGCGCGGGCTTGCCGATCAGCGGTGACGGCACTTCGCGCGGGTCGAGCTTCAGGCCCACCGCCAGAAAGCCGACGAGCACGACGAAGAGTGCGAGCGGAATCAGGAATTTCAGGGCCTTCAAGTGGCAGCCCCCAGGTTGGCCGGCACGTCCTGCTCACTGCGCTTCTTCGCGCGGTAGCGCCGGTCGGTGGCGGCGAGCAAGCCACCCATCGCCATCAGGAAGGCGCCGCCCCAGATCCAGTCGATGAACGGCTTGACGTAGACCCGCACGATCCAGGCCTTGCCGTTGTCGACGCTCTCGCCCAGCGCAACGTACAGGTCACGCGTGAAGCCAGTGTCGATGGCTGCTTCCGTCATCGCGTTCTGCTGCACCCGGTAGATGCGCTTCTCGGGTCGCAACTCGTTGGTCTTGCGCCCATCGACGCTGACTTCGATCAGGCCCTGCATGGCGACGTAGTTCGGGCCTTCGATCTCGCGCGCGCCGCGGAACGTGAAGGTGTAGCCGCGCACCGTGGTGCTGTCGCCGACCTCCATCCTCACGTCGCGTTCGATCTCGTGCGACTTGACCATCGCCACCCCAAAACAGAACACCGCCACGCCGAAGTGCGCCACCATCATTCCGTAGGTGGCGCGCGGGATCAGCCCCAGGCGATGCGGCACGTCGGCTAGGCGCGCGCCAGTGGGCAGCACCAGTTCCAGAAGATGAGCGATCAGCGCGCCGACAATCCAGAACGCCATCAGCAGCCCGAGTGTGCCCACCAGCGTGATCTCGCCGGCAAGCCAGGCACTCGCCACGGAGGCCAGCACGGCCACCCCGAACGCCCAGCGCAGGCGCCGTGCCAGGTCGGGCAATTCGGCGCTCTTCCAGCGCGTCATCGGCCCGATGCCCATGAGGAAGATCGCCGGCGCCATCAGCGGCATGAACACGGTATCGAAGTATGGCGGACCGACCGAGATCTTGCCCCCACCCAGCGCATCGAGCACGAGCGGATACAGCGTGCCCAACAGCACCGCGCCGGCCGCGACGACGAGCAGCACGTTGTTGGCCAGCAGTGCGGTCTCGCGCGAGATCAGCTCGAAGCGGGCTCCCAGACCGACCTTCGGTGCGCGCCAGGCGTACAGGGCGAACGAAGCGCCGATCACGATGACCAGGAAGGCGAGGATGAAGACGCCCCGTCTGGGGTCGGTTGCAAAGGCGTGCACCGATGAGAGCACACCGGAGCGAACCAGGAAGGTACCGAGCAGCGAGAGCGAAAACGCCATGATGGCCAGCAGCACGGTCCAAGACTTGAAGCTGCCGCGCTTTTCCGTGACCGCCAGCGAATGGATCAGCGCCGTGCCGACCAGCCAGGGCATGAACGAGGCGTTTTCCACCGGGTCCCAGAACCACCAGCCACCCCAACCGAGTTCGTAGTAGGCCCACCAGCTGCCCAAAGCGATGCCGATGGTCAGGAACATCCAGGCGACAGTGGTCCAGGGCCGCGTCCAGCGCGCCCAGGTGGCGTCGAGGTTGCCGCCGATCAGTGCGGCGATTGCAAATGCGAATGCCACCGAAAAGCCGACATAGCCCATGTAGAGCAGCGGCGGGTGAATCACCATGCCGGGGTCTTGCAGCAATGGGTTGAGGTCGCGCCCGTCGGCGGCGGCCGGCCAGAGCCGATCAAACGGGTTCGAGGTCAGGAGCATGAAGAGCAGGAACCCCACCGTCACCAGGCCCATCACGGCCAGGATGCGTGAAAGCACCGGCAAAGGCAGGTGCGCACTGAAGCGCGCCACCGCGAGCATCCACACGCACAGCATCAGCACCCACAGCAGCAGCGAACCCTCATGGCCACCCCAGACGGCCGCAATGCGGTAGGCCAGCGGCAACGCCGAGTTGGAGTTCGAAGCCACGTACAGCACCGAAAAATCATGGCGCACGAAGCTGACTGTCAGACAAACGTACGCGACAGCGATCAGCACGAATATCACCGTTGTCAACGGTCGTGCCAGGGCCATCCACTCGGTGCGCCCCCGCGCCGCGCCGAGCATGGGCACCACGCCCAGCGCAAGTGAGGCGGCCAGCGCCAGCCATGACACGAAGTGACCGATCTCTGCAATCATGGTTTGGCCCCCTGCACCACACTCGCACCGGCTTCCTGATTGACTTGCCCGGCACGCTTGAGCGCCTCGGCGGCTTCCGGCGGCATGTAGTTCTCATCGTGTTTTGCCAGCACCTCACGGGCCACGAAAACGCCGTTCTGCAACTGACCCTGGGCCACCACACCTTTGCCCTCCTTGAACAGATCCGGCAGGATGCCCTGATAGCGCACCGGCGTCGTCTGCACGGTGTCGGTGACGACAAAATGGACGTTCAAGCCATCGCGCTGCACGCTGCCTTGCTGCACCAGGCCGCCGAGACGAAACGTCTTGGCCACCGGCGCCTCCAACGAGGCCACCTGAGTCGGCGAATAGAAGAACACCATGTTGCTCTGGAAGGCGTTCAACACCAGCGCGGCGGCACCGCCCACCATGGCGAGCACCCCCACCACGATGGCAATCCGTTTGTGACGTGGTTTCATCTCATTCCTCCGAGGATGTTTCATTCGAAACGTTGAGCACGGCGCGGCGATGCCGGCGTGCTGCCAGCCACGGCTCGACTAGCAAGATCGCAAAGGTGACGACGTAGGAGCCCCAGACGTAGAGCCCGTACCCCCCCATGGCAAAAAAGTCTGACGCGCTGGTCCAGTTCAAGTTCCACCCCGCGCCGCATTCAAGCTCATGTCGCGCACCCAATCGGTGTGTTTTTCGCGTTCCAGCACGATCGCGCGGGTGCGCATGAACACCACCGCAAACGCATAGGCCCAGAACGCAAAAGTCATCAGGAGCATCGCCTGGAGCATGGTGGTCGCCATCTTCGGCGCAGCGGTCATGCTGATGGTGGCACCCTGGTGCAGGGTATTCCACCAGCGCACCGAAAAATAGATCACCGGCACATTCACCGCACCGATGACGGCCAGCAGCGCGCCAGCGTGATCGGCGCGCCGTGGGTCGTCGATGGCTTCGGTCAGAGCAATGAAGCCGAGGTAGAGGAACAGCAGTATGAGCTCTGAGGTCAGGCGCGCATCCCAGACCCACCAGGTGCCCCAGGTCGGTTTGCCCCAGAGCGCGCCGGTCCACAGCGCCAGGAATGTGAACAGCGCGCCGGTGGGCGCGATGGCACGAGCCAGCATCGACGCCAGACGCGCATTGAAGGCCCAGCCCACCGCCGCCCAGCCGGCCATCACGAGGTAGAGCAGCATCGACATCCAGGCCGCCGGCACATGGATGAAGATGATGCGGTACGAATCACCCTGGGTCGCGTCGGTCGGCGCAACGAAAAACCCGATGTACAAGCCCGCCGCCGTCAGCAGGGCAGCGAGCGCCCACAGCCAGGGCATCACCAGCCCAGTCAGCGCATAAAAGCGCGAGGGTGCCGCGAACGTGAAAAAGCGAATCGAAGTGGGCATGGCGGGACGGGTTTCGGGGCGACTTGGGCCAGATTGGATCATGCCGTGGATATTCTCAGCGCAGCCGCGGCGGCCAGCGGCGCGCCCAGGGCGCTGAGCAGCAACAACGCGCCCAGCAGAGACAGGTGCCCACGCGCGGACATGCTGGCTTCGACCGCAACCACCGCGCCACTGCCGAAGATGAGGGTGGGAATGCACAGGGGCAGCACGAGCAGCAGCAGCAGCACACCGCCGCTGCGCAGGCCCAGCGTCAGGGCCGCACCCACACTGCCGAGCAAACTCAGGATGGGTGTGCCCAGCAAGAGCGAAAAGGCCAGCGCGACGATGCCCGCACCGCTGAGATCGAACAACAGCCCCAACAACGGCGAAGCGACGATCAGCGGCAGACCGGTCAGCACCCAGTGCGCAAACGCCTTCGCCGCGGCGATCACGACGCCCGAGTGTCCCGACAGCAGCATCTGCTCGAGCGAGCCGTCAGCATGGTCGCCGGCATACACACTGTTCAGCGACAACATGGTGGCGAGCAAGGCACACACCCAGACGACGCCCGGGCCCATCTGGCGCAACACCTGCGGCTCGGGGCCGACACCGAGCGGGAACAGGCTCGCTGCGACGATGAAAAACACGACCGGCAGCAGCGCCTCGATGCGGCGCCGTGCGGCCAGGCGCAGGTCGCGTTGCACGACGACGGCGAAGCCCATGCGCATCATGCGAGGCGCGCCAGCTCGAGCGTGCGCGGCTTCACGGTGGCGAGCGTCAGCACCAGGTGGCTGGTGAGCACGACGCTGCCGCCACGCGCCAGATGATTCGTGAGCAACCCGTTCACGACCTCGGTGCCCTCGACGTCGAGTGCATCGAAGGGCTCGTCAAGCACCCACACCGACGGAGCGACTTCGAGCGCCAGGCGGGCCAGCGCAACCCTGCGGCGCTGCCCTTGCGACAGGGTTCGAATCGGCGAACGCTGACGTTTGCGCATGCCCAGGCGCTGCAACGCGCCCTGCACCGCTTCGGGCCGGTGATCGCGCCCATGCAGCGCAGCGAGGAATTGGAGTGACTCGAACACGGTCAGATCGTCCTTCAGGGCATTCGCATGGGCAATGTAGACCCGCTGCGAAGGGAATCGGTCCGACTCGGCCAGGGCCATGCCACCCCACGTGACACGGCCCGCATCGGGCTGCGCCAGCCCGGCCAGCAGGCGCAGCAGGCTGGTCTTGCCGCGCCCATTGTGACCGCGCAGCCAAACCAGGTCGCCCGCAGCCACTTCGAAGCTCAGGTCTTCAAACAGGGTCTGGTCGCCGCGCCGGTAGGCCAGGCCTTCGGCGCGCAAGGTGGGCAGCGGTGACATGGCGTCAGAAATCGTAGCGCGCGCCAAGGAAATAGAAGACGCGATTGCTTCGCACCACACCTGCCGATTGCAGCGCGGACGCCGGCGTGTCGGTCTTGGCCTGTTCGTAGGACAGCTCAGACTCGAGCGACACCTCGGGAACCGGCCGGTAGGTGACACGCAAACCCGGCGCCACGCGCACGTTGCGCACGCCATTGGTGTCGTTCTGGGCGTAGTAGCGCATCGACGGCTCGAACTGCCAGCCTGGCTCAAAGGCGGACAGGTTGTTGTACGACCAGAGCCTTGCCTTGAACGATGGGCCGGTCAGGAAGCTGAAATTCAGGACGTGCGAATCACGCGTCGAATAGAGGTTGCTGCCGATCAGTTGGGTGCCCAGGCTCCACAGCTTGCCGGTGCTGGGGCTGCCCGCAAAGCCGATTGACGGCACGGGTTTGACTTCGCCGATGTTGGTCAGGCGCACGTCGGCGCCCCATTGCCATTGCGAGTTGATCGGCGTCGTCAAACCCAGCAGCGCCTGCTGCTGGAACGCGGCGGTCTGCTTGGCCTGCACGCTCAGGTCTTGTGTTGAACATCGCACCAGCAGATCGGAAATGCGCGTCGGCGGCACCGCTGTGGTGGCCGGTGGCACGGGCAAGGGTGCGCAGATCGAATCCGGGAAGAACAGCAGATTGCCCAGCGTCAGCGTCGATACCGCGCGGTAGTCGTAAAGCACGTTGATGACGGTATTGTCCGGAAACTGCCAGGTGCCCTGGAGCGCGGCAATGTTGAGGTCCTTCAGCGCGATGTCGTAGTCGAGCTGCGCCGAGGCCGACACCCCCCCGCTGAAATAGCGCAGTTCCGAACCCAGCGCCCGCCGGTCGACTTCGCCGTCGATCATCTGCTGGATGGCATACAGGCTGCCGCTGATCTCGTTCGTCAACGCCTCCGCATCGAGCGAAACGCCGTAGAACTTGCGCTTCGCAGCGAGCAGTTTTTCCGAAGGCACACCGAACACGCCGTTCACTTTCCACTTGGGAGCGAAGTTGTAGCCCGCCTGCACGCCGTCGAAACGGTACAACACGCCGCCGCCAGTGGGCGACTGGCGGCCGGCGCGCACGCTGGTGCCGTTGACGAACGACTTGTGGTCGACGTACAGCGAGCTCAGGCGGTTCTTGCTCTTGTCCTTGTTCAGCAGGTCGTACGAGTAGTTGTCGCGGAACACGAAGCGCGCGTCCTGCTCGGCGTCGCGGTGGCGCCAGGTGACGTCGACGTTGGTCTGCGCCTGGCTCTGGTCGGTATCGGAAACGGTCCTGTCGGAGATCAGCTCGGGCAAGCCGCTGATCGGCGAGTCCTGGAAGTCCTGCGTGCGCGTCTTCGATTTGCCGCCGAAGTAGTACTGCGCGATCGAACCGCTCAGCGTGGTGGTTGGCTGCACCGCCGGGCGCGGGCGCGGCGCCTGCACGCTTTGCGGCATCGCCGCAAGGGCCTGACGCACCCGATCGCTGTCGTTGCCCTGCGGGTAGAGCTTGAGGAACAACTCCAGCTCGTTGCGCGCGCGCACCGTGTCACCCTGACGGGTGCGGGCCTGGCCGATCAACTCCTGGCCGCGCCGCGACGATGCGTTGGGCGGCAGGTTCAACAGCTGGTTGAGCGATTCGATACTGGCCGCGTAGTCAGCCTTGTCGTAATCCGCCTGCGCCTTGCCGAGCAGACCGGAGGCCATTGCGTCCACCTGCGCAGCGCTGGCGATCGGTGCCGCAGCCGGCGCGGCGGCGTCGGTCGCAGCCGGCGCGCCGGCGGGGCCAGCAGTGGCCGGTGCTGCCAAGGGTTCCGCCGCAGGCGCACCCACCGGCGGCGCGGGTGGCACAGGAATCGGCACTGGCACCGGCACGGGGGGCGGTACCGGCGAAACTTTGGGCGCAGCGCCCGCTGCTATTCCGGCCCCCGCGGCCGGGAACGGCAACGGCGAGGCCTCAACCACAGGCGCACTCGGCAGAGGAACGATCACCGCCTGGGCGAAGCGGCGCAGCAGCAGGCCGCGGGCGCGTTCCGCCTCCGGCAATGTCGCGAAGAAACCCACGTTCAGATCGAACACCCGGCGGCCTTCGAGGATGCGTCGCGAGCTGAACACCTCGTAGTCCTGCACGGCGGCCGGGATCGGCGCGGCGAGTTGAATGTTCGGGTCGGTTGAACTCTGCAGCGTCACGACAAAGCGGCGTGCCGCGTCGGCCACGGGCAGCGGCTGGATCGACGAGGCCGCGCGCAGCGCCGGTCCGAGACCGTCGAGGACCACCTCGATGCTTCGATTGCCCTTGCCCGAGCGCACCTGGAAACGCACCGTTTCGCTGAAGCGGATCGTCAATTTGCGGCTCAGGTTCGCGCGCCCCACACCATCGTCGGTGATGATGACATCGGGCACCTTGCCACTGCCGGCCAGGCGGCGTTCGCCGGTCACGAGGCCCGGCACCTCGCGCGCCGGCAGCACTTCGTAGAAGGCCTGGACGATGTCGCCGCGCGGCGCGCCGACAGCACGCACGAACTGGATCGGGCTCACCAGGCGCACCTGCAGAACCGCATCCGGCCCTTCGGCGCGCAATTCGGCGTCTTCGATCAGCTGGGCGTGCGCCGCGCCGAAGGCGCCCAGAAATACAACAGAGACGACCCAACGCCAGATTGACTTGTTCACGATGCGTTCTTCTTCTGAGCGTTGATTGTCGGTTGGCGGCGCGCCCCTCCGGTGCGGGTGAGGCGGCGCCGTGCTCGGCGCTTGCGGACCCTCAAGGATTCGCGCAAACGCGACCCTCTACCAGGAAACGAAGGCGGTGCCCCTGTTGCCCAGGGGTCGATGGCAGCCCGACTCCGAGCAATCGATTTGCAGCGGTGTCTTGCGCTCGTGCGTCAAGGACTTCTTCTGCATGGTTCCGAGGAAGGCCGTTCCGGTGGCATGGCACGACTTGCACCAACCCGCCCCACCTCCCAGGCTGACATTGTGATTCATCCGCACCGTGGTCCAGTTCGTGGTGCCGGTGTGACAGGCCTTGCAGTCCATCGCCGCGCCATTGAGCAGTTGCGCCTCCGGAATGTGGTTGGCCGGCTTGGCGAGTGCCCCGGTCACGCCCTGGGCCAGGTAGCTGCCGTTGTGGCAAGACTTGCAGGTGCTCGCGGTCACGACGGCGTGGTTCATCGTCACAGCGGTCGCAAAACTGGCCTGCGAGCGGTGGCACGAGTCGCATTTGGTCACGCCCGTGGTGACCGGAATGTGCGCCGCCGTCTTGCCGGTGGCCGACGTGCCGTTGTGACAGGTGTCGCAGGTGCCCGTGCCCACTGCATTGGCGGCGCTGTGGGCGAAGCTCACACCGCTGGTCCAGCTGGCGGTCGACTTGTGACACCCCTCGCAGGTTGTCACTCCCGCATGGGTGGCGTTGTTCGGCTTTCGCGCGCCGGGCGCAAAGTTGCCGGTGTGACAGGTCGCGCATTGGTTGCTGAGGGTCACCCTGCTGTGCAGCCGCGCGCCGGTCCAGACGGTCGTCCCGCTGTGGCAGGTGTCGCAGTTGGTGATCGCCACACCGGTCAGCGCCGCATAGGGAATGTGCGTGACCGGGC
>JANNKS010000202.1:0-3471 GCA_031396425.1 Rhizobacter sp.
TGTTGCGAATCGGCACGTTCATTTCTTCAGGCTTGATCTCGCGCACCAGCTCGGGCACGCCCCAGGCGAAGGCCGGGTCCACCTTGATCTTGAAGTGGTACATGCTCTGCATGGCCTGGTGGTCTTCCTTGCGGAACGTCATCTTGCCCTTGGGCGTCTCGAAGCTCATGCCCTCCATCGTCTTGATGAGCTTGTCGGTGTTGGTGTCGCCGGCCGTCTTCTTCAACGCCTCAACGACCGCGATCGCCGCGCTCATGCCGCCGGCGGTGAAAAAGTCGGGCGGGCTCTTGAACTGCTTGTAGTGGTTCGCGACCAGCCATTCGTTGACCGGATTCTTCGGGATGCCGAAGTAGTAGTAGGTCGCGCCTTCCATGCCGGGAAAGTTCTTGTATGCCGCCATCGCGGGCAGGATGTTGCCGCCGGTGGCGATCTCGATGCCGAAGCGTTTCAGGTCGAGGTCGGCAATCTTGAACGGGTTGCCGCCGCCACCCGCCCAGATGATCCAGATCACCTTGCGGCCCGGCAGGTCCTTCAGCTTGTCGATGATGCGCTGCGCCCCTGCGGTGAAGTCGGTGGTGTTGGTCGGCAGGTATTCCTCGTGCACAATCTTCGCGTTCTTCACCGCCTCCTTGAAGGCTTTCACGCCGTCGCGGCCGAACGCGTAGTCCTGCGCGAGCGTGGCGATGCTGGTGCCAGCCTTGTCCTGCGCCACCGCGTTGCTGATGGCGTCCTGTGAGCTGTTGCGGCCAGTGCGGAAAATGTACTTGTTCCACTTGTCACCTGTGATCGAATCGGCCACGGCCGGTTCGACGAGCAGGATCTTCTTGTATTCCTCGGCGACCGGCAGCAGCGCCAGCGCCACGCCGGACGATGTGGGACCGACCGCGATGTCGGCCTTGTCGTCACCATAGGCGGCCGCGAGCAGGCTCTTGCCCACATCGGGCTTGCCCTGGTCGTCTTTTTCGATCACGACGAGTTTCTTGCCCGCCACCATCATCGTTCCGTTCGTCGCATAGTCCAGGCCCATCATGAAGCCGGTGGAGGTCTGCTTGCCATAGGCCTCGAGCGGGCCGGTCTTGCTGTGGATGTGGGCGATGCGAATCTCGCCCTTGGTCTGCGCGCCTGCCCACAGCGGCACGAACGACACCGCGGCACCCAGGGCGGCGGCAAAGAGGGCGGCGCAGACATCTCGGCGCGCGGGAAAGACGGACAGGCAAGACTTCATCGAACGGTCTCCTTCAGAGATGGGGCTTGGCGGATTGTGCGGCCCGAGGCAGCAACACTTTGCAAGCGCAGTGCCACACGGCCAAAACCTAGGGAAACCTCTGGGGTCTGGCGCACATCGGCCGGCTCCCCGTAGCCCTGACTGATGGTTCGCTTTGGCTTCAGTTGGCCGCCTTGCCGATCAGCCTGCCGAGTTTTTCGTACAGCGTCGCCCGTGAGATGCCGAGCATCTTCGACGCCGCGAGCTTGTTGCCGCCGGTCGCATCGAGGGCAGCACGGATCGCCTGCAACTCGAGGTCGGCAATGGCGCGCGGCAAGGGCAGAACGGCTGCGCCGCTGGTGTATGGCCAGGGCGATGCGGCGCCGGGCACCTGGGCGACGCGGCCCGGCGGCTCAGCCGCTCGGGCTGGATGCGCCGGCACGATCGCCGCGAAATGCGCGGCCGTCAGCGGGTTGTCGTCGGTCATCAGCGTGGCCTGCTCGAGTGCATTGCGCAGCTCGCGGATGTTGCCCGGCCAGTCGTGCCGGCCCAGCCACTCCAGCGCATCCGAGTCCAGGCCTTTCTGCGCCAGCCCGCTGCGCCGCGCGATGTCTTCGGCGAGCGTTTCGACCAGGGCGTCGATGTCGCCCAATCGGTCGCGCAACGCCGGCAACCGGATCGGCAACACGTTCAACCGGTAGTAGAGGTCAGCACGAAAGGTGCCGGCCGCCACCATCGCGGAGAGGTCGCGGCTGGTGGCGGCGATGAAGCGCACGTCGATGCGTTGCACCTGGTTGCCGCCCAGCGGCTCGACTTCCTGCTCCTGCAGCACGCGCAGCAGCTTGCTCTGCAAGGCCAACGGCATGTCGCCGATTTCGTCGAGCAGCAGGGTGCCCCCGTCGGCGGCCTTGAACTTGCCTTCGCGCCCCGCGCGGCCCGCGCCCGTGAAGGCGCCGGCGACGACGCCGAAGAACTCGGCCTCGAGCAGGGTGTCGGGAATCGCCGCGATGTTGACGGCGATGAACGGTTTCGCGGCGCGCGCACTGGCCGCGTGGATGCCATGTGCGAGCAGTTCCTTGCCGGTGCCGGTTTCGCCGAGCAGCAGCACGGTGCTGTCCGTCAGCGCAGCGCGGCGCGCCTGGCGTTTCACTTCCACCGCCGGCGCGCTGGTGCCGACAAAGCTGGCGATGGTGTACTTGGGCCGGCGCTGCGCCGCCAGCTGGGCGCGCGCCTGCGACAGCTCGCGTTCGAGCCGGCTGAATTTGGCCAGCAGCGGCTGCATCGTGGTTTCCGGGTGATCCATCAACACCAGGCCGACCGCACCGATCACGCCCCCGGCGCCATCGCGCAACGGAAACCGGCTGACGATGAAACTGCCGGCCTGGTTGGTCAGCAGGTCCACCAGGATGGCCTTGCCGCTGGCGATGACCTGCGGCATCAGGGTGTTGGGCACCACCTCCTGAACGCGTCGGCCGATGAAGCTTTCTTCGTCCTGGCCCAGCGCCGGCAGGAAGCGTTTGTAGCCGTCGCTGATCCAGACGATGCGGTGCTCCCGGTCGACGACGAACATGCCCAGCGCCGAGCCGGCGATCGTGTCGAACATGCTTTGCGCGGCAAGCCTGAGCACCGCCTGGGGGTCGACCGGCAGGCCTGCGCCAGGCACGAATGTCTGCTTGTTGGGCGAACTGTCTGTCATCCAGACACTTTAGCGTGACGCGCCGTATCGGTCGACGCGCCTGTTCTGGCTGCACAGGTGACCCGCTTTACCGGAAGGTTCGGGCGCGCCAGAGCAGCCCCAGCACGATCGTCACATTGAGCAGGTTCCAGGCGATGCCGTTGACGAAGGCGGCGCGGTACGAGCCGGTCAGGTCGAAGATAGCGCCCGACAGCCAGCCGCCCAGGGCCATGCCGAACAGCGTCGCCATCAACACGGTGCCGACGCGTGCGCCGGCTTCCTTGGGAGTGAACAGCTCGCGCACGATCAGCGCGTAACTCGGCACAATGCCGCCCTGGAACAGGCCGAACATGGCCGACACCAGGTACAGCGGAACCAGGCCGTCGAACGGCAGGAACATCAATATGGCAATACCCTGCAGCACCGACCCGAGCAGCAAGGTGTGAAGACCGCCGATATGGTCCGAGATCCAGCCCGACACCAGCCGGCTGACGATGCCCGCACCCATCATCAGCGACAACATCTCGGCGCCGCGCGCGGCACCAAAACCCAGGTCGGTGCAATAGGCAACGATATGCACCTGCGGCATCGC
>JANNKS010000234.1:0-4373 GCA_031396425.1 Rhizobacter sp.
GCGCATACGCAGCCTGCGTGATGCCCATGCGCGCCGCAACCTCGGCCTGTGTCAGGCCAAAGTGCTCTCGCCAGGCGGCCATCGGTGTGACTCCGCGCTCAAACGACAGGTTGACCACCTCATTGGGTACCGTGCCGCGCGTGAACCCACCCTTCATGCGGCGGAACTGATCGTACGGAACGATTACGAAGGCCGGCTTGCCGTCAGCGCCGACGATGATTTGAAACTCAGTACGTGCGTTCATCGCGTTTCCTTACCTCTTCAATGCTCACGATCCGTATCTCGCCGTCGTAGTCAAAGAACGCGCGGTAGTTCCCGACACGGAGACGGTAGCCGTACTCATGGTTCGCAAGCGATTTGACGTTGCGGGCCGCACTGAGATCAACCAGCTCTGTGCTGACGGCCACCCGGATCTGCCTTCCTGCCCGGGCCTCGATCTTGCGCAACTGACGCAGGGCTTTGGGTTGCCAGTTGATCTGGTTCACGAGTAAAGTATAAGCGAAGCATACGTATAAGTTAGAAGCGAGGCTGAGCGCAAACGGCGCCGAGGCGAATTTGTGCCGTGTGCGAGTCAGAACATGAACGCCAAACATCCCCTCGCCCGCCTCCGAGCCCTGCCCAAGGCTGAGGCGCACGGGCACTTCGGAGGTTGCTTCGAGCCGGCCCATACGAGTCACCGCTGTCACCTCGGGCGAGGGCCAGGCATTGCTGCTGCGATTCGACAATGGTGAGCAACGCCGCATGGATGTGAGCCTCTACCTGGCCTACCCCGTGTTCGAACGGCTGCGTGAACCGGGATTCTTTGCGCTGGTTCAGACCGACCACGGGACCGTGAGTTGGCCCGGCGGCATCGACCTCGATCCAGACTCGGCATATCTGGAAAGCGTGCCATTGGCGCAGGCGGCATCGGCGTGACCCTGGGGCCTGGGGCGCCGACCGCCTCGGCCACGGTGGGCGGGCGATCGAAGGCTCGAACTTGTGGCCCTGCTGGTCGATCAACGCATCCCGCGCGGCGTTTGCCCCACGTCCAACCTCAAGCTGGAGGCCGGCGAAACACGGCGCGATGCATTACCCTGCATCGCCTGAGTAACACTGCCGGAGACCACCATGGCCACCACCCTGACCAGCAAGGGCCAGGTCACGATCCCCAAACACATCCGCGACGCGCTGCACCTGCAGCCGGGGGCCGCGGTGGAGTTTTCGGTCAACGCCGGCGGCGAGGTGGTGCTGCATCCGCCGCGACCAGCGCGCAAGGGCGCCCCGCGCAAGGACCGTTTCGATGCAGTGCGGGGCCGCGCCGACGTGCGCTGGCGTACCGATGGGCTGATGAAACTGCTGCGCGAGGACTGATGCTGCTCGTCGACACCAACGTGTTGGTGGACGTGTTGCAGAACGATCCGCAGTGGGCCGATTGGTCGATCGCCCAGTTGCGCGCGCAGGCGCAGCTGCATGCGCTGGCGATCAACCCGGTGATCTACGCCGAGCTGTTGCTGTCGTTCTCGACCTTCGAGGCCCTGAACCGCGTGGTGGCCATGATGGAGCTGGCGATGCACGAGGTGCCACGGCCGGCCCTGTTCCTCGCCGCCAAGGCCTACTTGCAGTCCCGCCGGCGCGGCGGTGGCAAGACCCGGATGCTGCCCGCCTTCTTCATCGGCGCGAGTCGAGGGCTGGCCCTTGCTCACGCGCGATGCCAGCCGGTTCCGGACCTACTTTCCGCGCCTGGAAGTCATCGCGCCGTGAGTGCCGGCCAGCGGCCGGTCACACTGAGCCACGCTTTGCCCAAGCGTTCCTGCGCGGCGGTGCGGCGGGCCTGCGCCACGCCGGCGTCGTCGTCTACCTCAACACCGACGCCCCGGTGTTGCTGGGCGCCAGCCTGAAGGGCGAGTACGCGTTGTGCAGCCAGGCGTTCGGAAGGTCGGACGAAGACCTCCGCGCCCTGGCGCGCAACTCGATCGACGCCAGCTTTGCCAATGCCGGCGTCACAATAAAGTTGCTTGAGGCTTTGGCGCGTTGGCGCGCCAGGCGGGTTGCGAGCCCGAGGCGGCTGGGCGGGCGTGCGGTCACGCAATTGGCGTGTCTGAACACGGTGGCGCCTGACGCGCGCCGGCAACTTGGCCGACCTGCGGAACGCGCAGGGCAGCACCGACCCGAAATGGCTGTTGAACCAGTACACGGGCGCCATCATGGCCGGCTCCTGGGGCGGCGCGATTTGATTGAGTTCGACGACGGCGCGCGCATGACCTAGATGCGCCAGCCCCGCTGCTAAATGGGGCTGTACAGTCGGTCGCGCGCGCACGATTCCGAGACTAACTGGTGCGCGGCAGGCGATGCGATCCAGAACGTCGTTGTGCTGTATCCGGCTCAACGGCAGGTTGTCGTACGATTGTAGAGGGGAGTGCGAAGTGCGGCTCTGCCATGCACCCCCACGAGTTTCATTGGTAAGACTGCCATTCGCAACTATTCAGGTCAGCAATACAGAATGAGCAGCTACACGGCAATTCTCAGTACCAGCCGCTTACGTTTCAGCGATGTGCCAGGCCGCACGATCGTGGCCGAATCGGAGAGTGATCGCGGCCGTGTGTTGTTCTGCGCCGCGTTCAGACGATTGCAGCAAAAGGCTCAAGTCTTTTCGATGGAACCCAACGCTGCGGTAAGAAGCAGACTGACTCATTCGCTTGAAGTGTCGCAATTGGGGCGATACATCGCAGACGAAATAGGCCAGCGTCTAGCGAAACGTCAACTGCTGAACCCCCTGGAGCAAGCCGCATTCGTGAACTTTGTCGAAACCGCTTGCCTGATGCACGACATTGGCAATCCGCCGTTCGGTCATTTCGGCGAAGCCGCAATCCAAACGTGGTTCAGTGAGAACGGCGACGCGTGCATGCAGAGGGCGATAACTCTAAGAGACAAGGGAGCCATCGGATCCGGGGATCCGCGTCTGGTAGAGATGCTCGCGGATTTCAAGGAGTTCGACGGCAATCCACAAGGCCTCAGGATCGTTGGTCGGCTGCAGTGGAATACAGACGAATACGGTCTGAACCTCACGAAGACGACTTTGGCTTCGTTTCTCAAATACATACGACTAGCGGGTGGTGAGCCAACAGGACACTTCACCAAGAAGGCCGGGTACTTCTTCACCGAGAGGTCGATCGTGGAAGCTGTCTGGAAAGGCCTCTCGTATTCGACGCCACAGCGCTTCCCCCTGGCTTACGTGATGGAAGCTGCGGACGACATCGCGTACTGCGTCAGCGACCTCGAGGATTCGATCGAGAAGAACCTTGTTCACGAGTCTTCAGCTCTTCAGGCGATCGAGGACCGGTACCTCGTTCATGGTTTTCACGACAGCGACGCCGAACATAGTTTGATAAAGGAGGCGCTCACGGCGGTTCGAACTGGCAAGCGGAAGGATGGCAAGGAGTTCACATACACGGACTTTCGGACCTCGATCAATCGAACGATCGTAGCCTACGTCGCAGATCGCTACGTCAAGCACCACGACGACGTACTGAGCGGCAAGTTGGAGTCGCTGTTGCCTCGCACTGCTCCGCCCGGGGCGGTGCTTGAGGTGCTGAAGGAGTACTGCCGTGACAATGTCTATAACCACGAAGCTATCCAAAGGACGGAACTGGCTGGCTACACAGCCATTCGCGGATTGCTGAATCACTTCAAGCCACTTCTTGAGTGCTCTCGTGAGCGCTTCCTGGCAGCGCTGGATGGCAAGCGCAAAGATCAGACAGGTGATCCGATCATCATCGAGTCAAAGCTTCTAAGGTTGTTTCCGCAAAAGTACATCAAGGTCTACCGCCACCATGTCGCCAGCGCGGACCTGGATGATTCAGGTAAGTTCGCGGAGTGGAATGCGCGGGCGCACCTCGTTGTAGATTTCATTTCTGGAATGACAGACGACTTTGCAATGACGACATACCGCACGCTCGCGGGTATGCGTCTCTAGAACTCGTGATTCCGAAATCACATCCGTATTGGCACGTTCGTGCGATCGTGGAAAAGCGTCCGCAGATCGCGACGCTGTCAATGAGCTACTACACATATCGTCCGCAGTCGGTGGTGGACAGTCGGTCGAGATGGCCTGTCTCTTCGGAGGAGTTTCTCGATAGCACACGGATCGAGTCAATCATGGCAGACACGCCTGACGAGCAGGAACTTGCGATTCATTCCGACGTCACGCTGCTCACCGGTGAGCGATGGCATCTTGTGATGGTCTCCGCGTTCATCAAGATCGGCACCGTGGCGCTGCTGGCCGCAGGCCTCTTGATCGTGCAGCCCGACGTGCAGCTCCCCGCGCTCACGCAGTTCATCGACGGCAGCGGCCCGGTGTTCTCAGGGAAGCTTTTTCCGTTCTGCTTCATCACCAT
>JANNKS010000243.1:0-9649 GCA_031396425.1 Rhizobacter sp.
CCACCGGGCCCCGCAAGTGAGCGGAGGCCATTCCCAACTGCATCTGCTATGACCCAACCTTCGCGCACGAGGTCGGTGTGATCCTGCACCAGGGCCTCAAGCGCATGGTCGAACAGCAGGAGAACGTCTACTACTACATCACCTTGCTGAACGAAAACTACGCCCAACCTGGATTGAAGCCGGGCACCGAGGCGGAGATCATCAAAGGCATGTATCTGCTCGACGAGGCCGTCAAGAAGCCCAAGGCGCCGCTGGTGAATTTGTTGGGCAGCGGCACGATCCTGCGCGAATCACAGTTCGCCAAAGCTCTGCTGGAGTCCGACTGGGGCGTGGCCGCCCATGTCTGGAGCTGCCCGAGCTTCAACGAACTCGCGCGTGACGGCCAGGACGTCGAACGCTGGAACCTGTTGCACCCGCTGGAAACGCCGCGGGTCGCATTCGTCACCCAGCAACTGAGCCGCTACTCCGGGCCGGTGGTGGCGTCGACCGACTACATGAAGAATTTCGCCGAGCAGATTCGAGCTTTCATTCCGCAGGGCCGCAGCTACAAGGTGCTGGGCACCGACGGGTTCGGGCGCAGCGACTTCCGCTCCAAGCTGCGCGCGCACTTCGAGATCGATCGGCACTACATCGTTGTTGCTGCCCTGCGAGCGCTCGCCGACGACGGTGCTTTGCCGGCATCCAAGGTGGCCGAGGCGCTGAAGAAATACAAGATCAACGTCGACAAGATCAACCCGCTGTACGCATGAGCTTGAACTCGCACCCCGCGAGTTCAGGCTGTGCCTGTCGCCCGCGAGGGCGCAATAGGCGCGCAGCTTGATCGACAAGAACATTGGAGACATGTGACATGGCATTGGTAGAGGTCAAGGTTCCCGACATTGGTGACTTCAAGGACGTTGAAATCATCGAACTGCTGGTCAAGCCTGGCGACACGGTGCGTGCCGAGCAGTCGCTGCTGACTGTGGAAAGCGACAAGGCCTCGATGGAAATCCCGTCTTCGCACGCGGGTGTGGTGAAGGAAATCAAGGTCAAGCTGGGCGAAAAGGTCAGTGAAGGCAAGCTGGTGCTCGTGCTCGAGGCCGAACCCGAGGCCACGGCCCTGCCCGCTGGCGCGGCACAGGCTAGTGCGTCGGCGCCCGCGTCGGCTGCTGCGGCGAGCCCGGCTGCAACTTCTGCCGCACCACCGAGCCCGGTGGGCGCAGCTCTGCCAACGGCGGCCGGCAAGGTGGAAGTGCTCGTGCCCGACATCGGTGACTTCGCCGAAGTCTCCGTCATCGAGGTTTTCATCAAGCCAGGCGATGTGATTCAAGCCGAACAAAGCCTGATCACGGTCGAAAGCGACAAGGCCTCGATGGAGATCCCATCGTCGCATGCCGGCATCGTGCGGGACGTTCGCATCAAGGTGGGCGACAGAGTCGCCAAAGGCAGTGTGGTGGCATTGATTGACGCGCAAGGCGTGGCCGCGACAGCGGTTGCCGCACCCGCCGAACCAGTGGCGGCGGCAGCGTCGCAAGCCTCGACTCCTGCAGCGACAGGTGGGGTTGCCATCGGCGCCAGAGGTGCCCCAACGGCAGCATTGCCGCTGCATGAACCGACGGCACCCAAGGGCAACTTGCCGCACGCTTCGCCGACGATTCGCAAGCTCGCGCGCGAACTGGGTGTGCCCCTCGACGAATTGCCGGGCAGCGGGCCAAAGGGTCGCATTACCCAGGAGGATGTGCAGAGTTTCGTCAGGCGGGTGATGGCGGGCACGTTGCAAACCCGCGCGCAGGCGACCCAGGCGCCGTCTGCTGCCACCGCTGGCGGGGCGCTGCTTGACCTGATCCCCTGGCCGAAAGTCGACTTTGCGAAATTCGGTGCGATCGAGCGCAAGGACCTCTCGCGCATCAAGAAGATCAGTGGCGCCAACCTGCATCGCAACTGGGTGATCATTCCGCACGTCACCAACCACGACGACGCTGACATCACCGACCTGGAAGCGTTTCGCGTTCAGCTCAACAAGGAAAACGAAAAGTCCGGCGTCAAGGTGACGATGCTTGCGTTTCTGATCAAGGCCTCGGTGGCGGCGCTGCAGAAGTTTCCGGAGTTCAACGCGTCACTCGACGGCGACCAACTGGTGCTCAAGCACTACTTTCACATCGGCTTCGCGGCGGACACGCCCAACGGTTTGATGGTGCCGGTGATCAAGGATGCCGACAAGAAGGGCGTTCTGCAGATCAGCCAGGAGATGGGCGAGCTGGCCATAAAGGCGCGTGACGGCAAGCTGTCGCCGGCAGAGATGAGCGGCGGCTGCTTTTCGATCTCGTCGCTCGGCGGCATTGGTGGGCGCTACTTCACGCCCATCATCAACGCGCCGGAGGTGTCGATCCTCGGCGTGTGCAAGAGTGCCACCGAACCCCGCTGGAACGGCGCAGCATTCGCTCCCCGGTTGATGCTTCCGCTGTCGCTGAGTTGGGATCACCGCGTCATCGACGGCGCGGCGGCTGCGCGATTCAATGCGTATCTGGGGGCGATCCTCGCCGATTTCCGACGCGTGCTGCTCTGAGGCGGGCTTGATGACCACAGTGGTGGTGGTGCGCAAGGGAGGCACGGTGGCGATTGCCGGCGACAGCCTGGTGACTTTTGGCGACACGCGCCTGGCCCACGGCTATGAGGCGAATGAAAAGCTGTTCCGGGTTGGCAATTCCTGGATCGGCATGGCGGGAACCACGGCTCACTTTCCGGTCTTGCGTCGGGCGTTGACCACGCTGCCCGAGGTGGAGTTGAAACTGCATTCGCGCGACCAGGTGTTCGACACCTTTCTCAAGCTGCATCCCAAGCTGAAGGAAACCTACTTCCTCAACCCAAAGGAAGAAGACGCCGACCCGTACGAGAGTTCGCAGTTCACGGCGCTGATTGCCAACCCCTCGGGCATCTACGGGGTCTATTCCTATCGCGAAGTGTTCGAGTTCGACCGTTTCTGGGGCATCGGCACCGGCCGGGCGTTTGCGCTGGGCGCCATCTACGCGTCGTATGACAAGCTCAAGTCCGCACGTGAACTCGCCGAACTGGGGGTGCGGGCGGGCTGCGAATTCGACAAGAACTCCAGTGGGCCGGTGCGTGCCCACACCATCAAGCTGAAGGTCTGATTTTCATGGCACTGATCGACATCAAGGTTCCGGACATCGGAGATTTCAAGGACGTAGCCGTCATCGAGTTGCTGGTTAAACCCGGCGACACCGTGACGGCAGAACAGAGTCTCATCACGGTCGAAAGCGACAAGGCCTCGATGGAAATTCCGTCATCACATGCGGGCATCGTGAAGGCCGTCAAGGTCGCGTTGGGCGACCGGGTGAAGGAAGGCTCGATCATCCTGACGGTTGAGTCAACGGCAGCAGTGGCTGCGCCGGTGGCCGCGGCTGCATTGCCGCCCGCTGTGTCGGCAGCTCCTCGGGCGCCGGCCGCAGCGCCGGCTACTGCCCCGGTGAGTCCCCATCAATTGGCGGCCGATTTTGAATGCGACCTGCTGGTGCTGGGTGCCGGCCCAGGCGGCTATTCCGCGGCGTTTCGTGGCGCCGACCTGGGCCTCAAGACCGTGTTGGTGGAACGCTATTCCGCACTGGGCGGCGTGTGCCTGAATGTCGGCTGCATCCCGTCCAAGGCATTGCTGCATGTGGCCGCGGTGATGGATGAAGTCAAACATTTCGCTTCGCTTGGCGTCACTTTCGCGGAACCGGCGGTGGACTTGGCCAAGTTGAAGTCGCACAAGGAAAAGGTTGTCCGCAAGCTCACCGGCGGGCTGGCCGCGATGGCGAAGATGCGCAAGGTGACGGTGGTGCAGGGCACGGGCGAATTCGCCGATCCGTATCACCTCAGCGTCGCCCTCGCTGCCGGCGGAAAACAAGTGATTCGCTTCAAGCGCGCCATCATCGCTGCCGGTTCGGAAGCGGTGAAGTTACCGTTCCTGCCCAAAGACGATCCGCGCGTCGTCACGAGTACCGGCGCGCTTGAACTGCGCCAGCGGCCCAAGCGCATGCTGGTGGTGGGCGGCGGCATCATCGGTCTGGAGATGGGTACGGTGTATTCGACGCTCGGCGCGCGGCTCGACGTGGTGGAAATGCTCGATGGTTTGATGCAGGGCGCGGACCGCGACCTCGTCAAGGTCTGGCAGAAGATGAACGCGCCGCGCTTCGACAACATCATGCTCAAGACCAAGACGGTCGGCGCGCAGGCGACACCCGAGGGCATTCTGGTTCGCTTCGAAGGCGACGGTGCACCGTCGGCCCCGCAGCTCTATGACGTGGTGCTGCAGGCGGTGGGTCGTTCGCCAAATGGCCGGAAAATCGGTGCCGAGAAGGCCGGTGTCAATGTCGGCGAGCGCGGCTTCATTCCGGTGGACACGCAGATGCGGACCAACGTGAGCCACATTTTCGCGATTGGCGACATCGTCGGCCAACCGATGCTTGCGCACAAGGCGGTGCACGAGGCGCATGTGGCCGCAGAGGTGGCTGCGGGCGAACAGTTGGGCGACGACCATCTGCGCCGAGCCGTGTTCGATGCCCGGGTCATTCCCAGCGTGGCCTACACCGACCCCGAAGTCGCGTGGGTTGGCGTGACCGAAGAAGAGGCGAAGGCGCAGGGGCTGAAGATCAAGAAAGGGCTATTCCCTTGGACTGCATCCGGGCGCGCCATTGCGAATGGTCGCGACGAAGGGTTCACGAAATTGCTGTTTGACGAGGCCAGCCACGCGATCGTCGGCGGCGGCATTGTCGGCACCCATGCGGGCGACATGATTGGTGAAATCGCACTTGCCATCGAGATGGGTGCCGACGCGGTGGACATCGGCAAGACGATTCACCCACATCCGACGCTGGGCGAAAGCATCGGCCTGGCGGCAGAGGCCTTTGAGGGCGCTTGTACTGACCTGCCTCCCGTGCGCCGCTGAGCGGGGGCGATTCAGGCTGCGCCAGAAACGTCTCGGATTGCCGTCAACGCCTCGAACCCGAGGCGTTGATTCCGACGCTCAGGGTTTGCGCGCTGGCGGGGCCTGGCCCGGTACGGCCGGCGCGTTCGCCGAAAGGCCCTGGGCGCGAGCATCGAGCTCGGAGCGGTCAGTGGTTTTCACGCTGATCGGGCTCACGACACAGCGCGCGGGTGCGTCTTCACCCTGTGCCCACGCAGCGGCCGCGGTGGCGGCAGCGTCTGCCCGGCTCAGGCCGAGCTGGCTGCCGAGCTGGTTCATCGAGGCATGCGTGCGCACGTAGGCCAGTGCCAGATCATGCTCGGCGTTGGCATAGGCACGCTTGGCGGTGTAGAGCTCGTTTTCGGCGTTCAAGACATCGAGCAGGCTGCGCTGTCCGATGTCGAACTGTTGACGATAGGCGTCGCGCGCTTTTTCAATCGCGAGCGCATTGCGATCCAGAAGCACCAGCTGTTCGTTCAATTTGAGTGTGTCGTTGAACGCGATCGCGGCAGTTTGGCGCGCATCCCGACAGGCTTTGTCGCGCTGATCGGCAGCCTGGTTCACCAGATTGACCTGCTGGCGAACCCGGGCTTGGTCTGCCCCGCCACTGTAAAGATTCCAGTTCAGCACGATTTCAGCGGCGCTGTCACGCGACTGGTCACGGACCCCTTCGACGTTGTGGCCGGCGTTTGAGCGCAGGCGCGCCTCGACACGTGGTTGGAATGCGGCGTTGCGCCCGTCAACCAGCGCCCGCGCGGCACGCAGGTTCTCGATGCTGGCACTGATGGCGGCGCTTTGCCGGACAGCTGCCGTCATCGCGTCGGACGCGCTGCCCGGCAGGTTGCGCTTCATGGTCGAAACCTGCGGCAGATTTGCCGGCGGTGCTTCGCCGACGACGCGTTGATAACGCGCCGCAACGTCATGCAGATTGGCGACTTCGGTGCTGAGGTTGGATTCGGCCAACGCCACGCGTGCGCCGGCCTGCTCAAGATCGACACCTCGCCCGACGCCTGCCTTGAAGCGCGACTGGATCTGCACGAATGCGTAGCGGTGCTGAACGTAGTTGTCCTCGGCAAGCTCAACGAGGCGGCGGAAGCGCATCACGTCGTATTGCGCACGTGCCACCTCGAGCACCACTTGCTCGGTCGTGTCGATCAGCTCGAAGTAGCGCGCCAACTGATCGTGGCTCAGCCGGCCGACTTCGCTTTGCGTGCCCAGGCCATCCCACAGCAGTTGCGTCACGCTTGCGCCAACGCCTGTGCGGCTGAGTGACTGGCTGGCCGGCGAGCGACTGCCGATTCGGTCGTAGTCTTTGCCGACACTTGCGCTCAGGTCGACACGCGGGCGATAGGCGGCCCGCGCTGCCGCGACCGCATCCATCGAAGCGCGGTAGGCGTTGAAGCGCGCGCTGATCTCGGGGTTGCTTGCCAGCGCTTTTTCGGCCGCGGCGGGCAGCGGATCGCTCGACTGTGCCGAGGCCGACTCTGCTGCGAGCAACAGCGCGACCGCTGTGCAAATGGCACTCCATTTCCGAACCATGACGCTCCCGATGTTTGCAGGTATCGAGCGCGTTTCAGCGCTCATGACAACCACCGGTCTGGCCCGACCGGCAAGGCGAAATTTGCTTCGCCTGAAGTCTAGGTCGCGTTGGTCGGGATCGGGCCAGGGCGGGGCGCAGTTTCGTAAGGAAATCAGTCGGCGCGTGCGCAAGTTCACGGCGTGCCCGTCAAAGCAGAAGGCCTTGCAGGGTCGGCAGCGAGTGCGCCGAAATGCCCGATCCCGCGGGTCAGTTTGCCGGGTGGGGGGCATTCACCTCAAGTTGTGCGACAGAACGACGAGAACACGTGATCGACCGAAACGACACGTGAACATCCCTCTTTTCGACCAACTGTCGCGCCAAGGCACCGAAATGGTCGCCCGTGGTGCAGCCAGAGCGGGCCCGGCTTGGCGAGCGGCCTGGCGGATCGGCTTGCGAGGATGGTGCATCAAGGGCTTGCTGGGCGTTGCATTGCTTGGCTGTGCCACCCCCTTTGCCTGGGACTCTGAGCGAATGACGGCGGCCGCCACTGCCATGGGCCCGCGTGCTGCCGCGGGTGCGCGCGACCTGCAATCCCTGCTGACGATGGCACTGGACTTTGACGATACTGGGCGCCTCGGGGCGATCAACCAATTCTTCAATCGTCGAATCGTCTTTGCCGAAGATTCCCAGAACTGGAATCAAGTGGATCATTGGTCCAGTCCGCTCGAATTGCTCGCCAAAGGAGCGGGCGATTGCGAAGACTACGTGATCGCCAAGTATTTCAGTCTGGTCGTGGCGGGTGTGCCGAGCTCCCGGCTGCGACTGGTGTATGTGCGGCTGCAGATCGGCGGGCCGCGAGGCGTCGTTCAACCCCACATGGTGCTGGCGTACTACGCATCGGCGAACGCCGAGCCGCTGATCCTGGACAACCTGGTCAATGACATCAAGCCCGCGTCTCGCCGCCTCGACCTGGTGCCCGTATTCAGCTTCAACGGCGAGGGACTGTGGCAAGGCGTCGACGGCCCAGTCGTGCCCGATTCGATAGCTCGGCTGTCTCGTTGGCGCGCAGTACTTGCGAAAGCGAAGGCGGAGGGGTTCCAATGACATGTTTCGTGAGGGTTCTATGTCCCTGATCAGGCAAATCTGGGTGTTGCTGTTCGGCACGCTGGCCTTGGCTTTCCTCGGCAGCGTGACCGTCAACGTCGATACATCACGCGAAAACCTGCAGACCCAGCTTCGGCTGAAGAACAGCGACAACGCGACCGCATTGGCATTGGTGTTGTCGCAGCAACAGGGTGACCCCGATTCGATGGCGCTGCTGATGTCGGCGCAGTTCGACACCGGCTTCTATCAGCGCGTGCGCTTGGTCGGCAACGATGGTCAGGTGAAGTTTCAACGCGAGGCATCGGCCGCGCCACTGCACGCGCCGGACTGGTTTGTGGCCTGGGTGGGACTGGAGTCGGCGCCGGGCGTGGCGCAGGTGTCGGATGGCTGGCGAGCGTTGGGCAGCGTCGAAGTTCAAAGTCATGCGGCCTTTGCGCACGACGAACTGTGGCGCGGAAGCAAACGATCGGCGGGCGCATTGGCGGTGGTCGGGGTGCTCGCTGGGGTGCTGGCATTCCTGGGAGTAGGGCAACTTCGTCGGCCTCTTGATGCTGCCGTTGAGCAGGCGCGGGCGTTGGAGCGCGGCGAGTACGTGACGATCGGCGAACCGCGTGTTCCGGAATTGCGGCGGCTGACCCGGGCCATGAATTCGATGGTCAATCGTCTGAAGCTTGTCTTCGAGGGTCAGGCATCCCAGGTCGAGACCTTGAGGCGGCAGGCCAACTGTGACCGGTTGACGGGTTTGGCCAATCGAGCCCACTTCCTGGGCCAACTCAGCGCGGCGATGCAGCGCGAAGACGGCGCCGTGCATGGCGGCCTGGTGATCCTGCGCGTGATCGAACTCGCCGAGGTGAACCGTGTTCTGGGTCATGTGACCACAGATCAGATGTTGATGGCCATCGGCCAGGTACTGCAAACCTACACGCAGCGTGGTGACGGCTGTCTGGTCGGCCGGCTCAACGGATCCGACTTCGCGCTTGGCCTGCCGGTGGGCGGCATGGCGGAGGAAACCGCACAGGCGCTGGCGGCCGCGTTGCGCGCCGCTTTGCCGGCGTTTGGGCCCAACCTCGGCGTGGCTTTGGGGGCCGTCGAAGTTTCGCGTGCCATGTTGATTGCCGAGTTGATGAATGCAGCTGACATGGCCCTGGCCCGCGCCGAAACGAAAGGGGCGTTTGCCGTTGAGGTCGAAGGCCAGGTACCCACCGTGTCTGCTGGTTTGGGTGAAGCGGCGTGGCGCCAGCATCTCCAATCGGCGCTTGCAGCTGGACGCCTGCAACTGGGCGAATTCCCGGTGATGGCGACTGGCAATCGTCTCATCCACATCGAGTGCCCGCTGCGCCTGCAGCTCGAACCCGACGGACCCTTTGAAGTGGCTGCCCGCTGGCTGCCGCTGGCGATGCGAGGGCGCCTCACCAGTGACATTGACATTGCAGCGATGGCCGCGGCCCTGCGTGCCATTGCCGACGACGGGCAACCGCGTTGCATCAACGTCGCGCCTTCGTCGCTGGCCGACATTGAGTTCATTCCCCGGCTTGCAGGCGTGCTCGCCGAGTTTCCAAGGGAGGCGCGTCAACTCTGGATCGAGGTCAATGAGAGTGCGGCCATCGATCACTTCGCCCGCGTGCGAGAGCTTGGCCGCCAGTTGCGCCCCACCGGTGTGAAACTCGGCCTGGAGCACGCTGGCGATCGTCTTTCTCGCATCGATCGGCTCTTTGACGCCGGGCTGGATTTTGTCAAGCTCGACACTGCAGTCACCATGGGTGTGGCCTCAGACCCGAACCGCGCCGCCTTCATCCGCGGCGTGGTGGCGATGCTTCACAGCGTGTCGATCCAGGTCTACGCCGAAGGTGTGGGCAATGCGGCAGATGCGGCCGCACTTGACCAGACCGGGGTGGATGGTCTGGCCGGGGCCTGGGTGGATGCTCAGCGCGAGGGTGCTGTTGCCTAGCCCGTCTTTCTCAATTCGCCCCTGACACCGCTGCTAAGTTGTTGATTTGACTTGTGCGAGACCTGTAGGTCTCCACTACAACTCGAGTTCTGCAGTGGTCTGTCTGGCCTGCGTGGCGGTGATCTTCGGCGGCGGT
>JANNKS010000244.1:0-5796 GCA_031396425.1 Rhizobacter sp.
GGCATGTATATCGGCGACACATCGGACGGCACGGGTTTGCATCACCTGGTATTCGAAGTGGTCGACAATTCGATCGACGAGTCGTTGGCCGGTCACTGTGACGACATCCTGGTGACGATTCACTCGGACAACTCCATCAGCGTGGTCGACAACGGACGTGGCATACCGACCGGTGTCAAGATGGATGACAAGCATGAACCCAAACGTTCAGCGGCAGAGATTGCGCTGACCGAGTTACACGCGGGTGGCAAGTTCAATCAGAACAGCTACAAGGTATCCGGCGGCCTGCATGGGGTCGGGGTCAGCTGCGTCAACGGGCTGAGCAAATGGCTGCGCCTGACGATCCGTCGGGAAGGCAAAGTACATTTCCAGGAATTCAAGCAAGGCATACCTCAAGATCGTGAAGTGGCGGTGCGTGATGGCTTTGCAATTTCGCCAATGAAAGTGATTGCCGATACAGAGAAGCGGGGTACCGAAGTTCACTTCCTGCCGGACGGTGAGATCTTCTCGAACATCGACTTCCACTATGAAATCCTGTCGAAGCGCCTGCGTGAGTTGAGCTTTCTCAACAATGGCGTACGCATCCGTCTTCGTGACGAGCGCCAAAACAAGGAGGACAACTTTGCCTATTCCGGTGGGGTCAAGGGGTTCGTCGAGTTCATCAACACGGGCAAGAGAACGCTGCACCAGAAGATTTTCTACGCTACCGGTGAAAAGAACTCTGACCAAGGCTCGACCATTGCGTGTGAGGTGGCCATGCAGTGGAACGATGGCTATTCCGAGAACGTGCTTTGTTTTACCAACAATATCCCGCAACGCGATGGTGGTTCCCATCTGACCGGCTTGCGGGCCGCGATGACGCGGGTCATCAACAAGTACATTGACGACAACGAAATGGCCAAGAAGGCCAAGGTCGAGGTCGCCGGTGATGACCTGCGCGAGGGCCTGTGTTGCGTCTTGTCGGTCAAAGTACCAGAGCCGAAATTTTCCAGCCAGACCAAAGACAAACTGGTCAGCAGTGAGGTGCGCGGCCCGGTGGAGGATGTCGTGAGCAAGGCCCTCAGCGAGTACCTTGAAGAGAACCCGATCGACGCGAAAATCATCTGTGGAAAGATCGACGACGCGGCGCGCGCTCGGGAAGCCGCGCGCAAGGCACGCGAGATGACCCGCCGCAAGGGCGTTCTGGATGGCATGGGGCTGCCGGGCAAGCTGGCGGATTGCCAGGAGAAGGATCCGGCACTCTGTGAGATCTACATTGTCGAGGGCGATTCCGCTGGCGGCTCGGCCAAGCAGGGACGAGATCGGAAGTTTCAGGCGATCCTGCCGCTGCGCGGAAAGATCCTCAACGTGGAAAAGGCCCGCTACGAAAAGCTGTTGACCAGCAATGAAATTTTGACACTCATCACGGCGCTTGGAACCGGCATTGGCAGCGGCATGGGTGGTGATGACTTCAATGCGGACAAGCTTCGATATCACCGCATCATCATCATGACGGACGCAGACGTGGACGGTGCGCACATCCGCACCTTGTTGCTCACCTTCCTGTTCCGCCAGATGCCCGAACTGGTGGAGCGTGGCCACATCTACATTGCCCAGCCGCCCCTGTACAAGGTCAAGTTCGGCAAGGAAGAGACCTACCTCAAGGACGGGATCGAACTCGACGCCTACCTATTGCGAGTGGCTCTCAAGGATGCCCGCCTCGACACCGGCGTCCCTGGCGCGACGGCGTTGCAAGGGGAGGCACTCGAGGCCTTGGCGCGTCAGTACGTCCTGGCCAACAACGTGGCGCAACGGCTCTCCAATTGGATGGATGTTGAGGCATTGCGGGCGATGGCCAACGGCTTGGAGTTGAATCTTGATTCACTCACCGCTGCCGAATCATCTGCCGCTGCGCTGAAAGAGGCGCTCCACGAAGCAGAGGTATTTGCCGAGTTCGACGCGCGAACCGACAAACACGTGCTTCGCATCAGCCGGATGCTTCACGGCAACGCCAAGAGCAGCGTGATCACGGCTGACTTCCTGCACGGCGCCGACTATGAAGCGCTGAGCACGGCGGGCAAGACCTTCAAAGGTTTGGTCAGTGTGAGCGCGATTGTTCGCCGCGGTGAAGGTGAACGAGCGAAGGAATCCGCCGTCAGCGATTTCCGTCAGGCAATGGCCTGGCTGCTGCTGCAGGCTGAAGCAGCGGTTGCGCGTCAACGCTACAAAGGCTTGGGGGAGATGAATCCGGCTCAGTTGTGGGAAACGACGATGGACCCGACGGTGCGGCGGCTGCTGCGTGTGCAGATCGATGACGCCATTGAAGCCGATCGTGTGTTCACGATGCTCATGGGAGACGAGGTGGAGCCGCGCCGCGAATTCATCGAAGCGAACGCGCTTCGGGCGGCGAACATCGACGTTTGATCACATGCGGGGTCGCCGCGTTTGGAGTGAGCAGGCTCTTGCGTCGCGCACCGAAATGAACCAAAACAGTCCAGATCAAAACACCGCGGCGGCACAACCTTGAAGTTGTGCCGCCGCAGTTGAAGTGATGACTGGTCAGGCGCCGCAGAAAGTCGCGACGCCAGATTCGAAGCTCGAATTACTTCGACGCTTCACCCTTCGGAATAGCACCCGACTTGTTGGCCGCAGCAGTTTCGGCCTTGCGCTTCGCGCGGGCCGCAGCCTTCTCTTCCGCAGTCATCGCGGTCTTGGCGGCGGGCTTTTCCATCGAGGCCTCACCTTTGGGGGTTGCGCCTGCCTTGTTTGCCGTCGAGGCTTCAGCCTTGACATCGGCGCGAGGCTTGGTTGACTTGGCCGCGGGCGTCGCAGCGGTGCCTTCACCTTTGGCAATGGCGCCAGCCTTGTTCGCCGAGGCGGCGTCAGCCTTGACGTCGGCACGGGTCTTGTCTTGCGCGAAAGCGGATACGGCGAATACCTGTGTAGCCACCAGAATGGCTGCGAGTGCGAGTTTCTTCATCATGGGTCTCCTGCGAATTTGCGGATGGGGATTGGTTGCAAAAGGCGCTTGAAAAACAAACAGCCCTCGTGCGCCGGACGACAGTTTAACGTTGCCGCCGCCCGATGCAATGGCTTCGGAACTGCAATGACCAAGCGACAGGGTTCCGGAACCCCTGCCCCTGCCACTCCAGACCACGCCATTTCACGGACCCGTCCTCAACGCCAGCCGATATCGGCGCGTTGACATCCGCATTGACAACCGACGCGCGTGACTCAGGTACGTGCCGCCGGATTATCGTTTGGCCTTGGTTTGAGTCCAGTCTCGAACCGCTGCCAAGGTGTTTTCGACATGCTTGTTCGGGCTCAGGCTCAGGTAGTTATAGAGTATCGAGCCGTTTGGAGCGATCACATACGAAATGCGGGTCGCGAAGTCCGGCAACGACTGCATCACGGCGTCGTAAGACTTCATGATTTCCTTGCTGGCATCGGAGGCCACCGGGAATTTTCCCCGGCAAGCCTGCACCGAGAACCTGCTCAGAGTATCGATGTCGTCAGCCGAAACACCAACGATCGTGGCACCCAGCGCTTCGAATTTCGGGGTGGCCTGGGCGAATTGCTGAGCCTCGATTGAGCAGTCTTCCGTAAACGCGGCTGGGAAGAAGTACAAAACCACCGGACCTTTTGCCAGGGATTCGGCCAAGGAGTACTTGAAAGTCTTTCCTGCAATAGCTGCAGAAGTGGTGAAGTCTGGCGCTGCTTCGCCCACATCGAGGGCGGCGAAGCATGTGGAAACCCAAAACGGCAATGTCAACAACAACGCAATTGTTCGGGTCATCGTTTGCTCCAACGAAATCTGATTTCGTTGCAATAGTGCCACAGTCACGGGCTTCGCGACTTCCTTCCCTGGGCAACCCCCACAGTGAAACGGGTCTGCTGCGGCGGATCCGGTGGCGGGTGTGCTCAAGTCGAGGCCACCCGAAACGATGTGCGAGGGTCGCCGGCTCAGTCGGATGGCGCCGGCACAGACCAGCGCTTTGCGATGGCACCGGCGCCGTCGACGCTTTCCAAGTGCACGCCAAAGCCCCACAGGCGCGCGACATGCTTGAGCACCTCCTGGCCGCTGTCGTGCAGGGGTCGGTGGTTGTGCTGGGTGTGGCGAAGCGTGAGCGATCGGTCGCTGCGCAAGTTGACGCTCCACACCTGGATGTTGGGTTCACGGCTGCCCAGGTCGTACTGGCGACTCAGGCTTTCGCGGACCTGCCTGTAGCCAGCGTCATCATGGATGGCGGCCACTTCCAGGTCCTTTTCTGACTCGTCGTCGACGATCGCGAACAACCGGAATTCGCGCATCAGTTGTGGGGAGAGGTATTGCCCGATGAAACTCTCGTCCTTGAAATTGCGCATTGCATGGTCAATCGTTTCAAGCCAGTCTCTCCCCGCCATCTCCGGGAACCACAGCCGATCTTCCGGCGTCGGGTTCTGGCAGATGCGTTTGATGTCGCTGTACATCGCGAAGCCAAGGGCATAAGGGTTCAGCCCGTTGTAGGCGCGGTGGCCCACGGGAGGCTGGTAGACCACGTTGGTGTGCGAGGTCAGCCACTCGATCATGACGCCGTCGCTGAGGTGGCCGTCGTCGTACATGCTGTTGAGCAAATGGTGGTGCCAGAACGTCGCCCAGCCTTCGTTCATCACCTGTGTCTGGCGTTGCGGATAGAAGTACTGGGCGATCTTGCGAACGATGCGAACGATTTCACGCTGCCATGGCTCGAGCAGCGGCGCGTTTTTTTCGATGAAGTAAAGCAGGTTCTCCTGCGGTTCTTCCGGGAAGCGCCGGGTGGCAGCTTCCTCAGATGCCTTTTCTGCGCGGCGCGGCAAAGTGCGCCACAGGTCGTTGATCTGCTGCTGGGCGTATTCAGCGCGGTCTTTGCTGCGCGCCTGTTCCTGGGCCAAGCTGAGCTTGCTGGGACGACGGTAGCGGTCAACGCCGTAGTTCATCAAGGCGTGACAGCTGTCCAGCAAGGCTTCGACCGCATCGAGCCCATGCCGCTCTTCGCATTGGGTCACGTAGTTGCGGGCGTAGACCAGGTAATCGATGATCGACGAGGCATCCGTCCACATGCGGAACAGGTAGTTGCCCTTGAAGAAGCTGTTGTGGCCATAAGCGGCATGGGCAATCACCAAGGCCTGCATCGCCATGGTGTTTTCTTCCATCAGGTAGCTGATGCAAGGGTTTGAGTTGATGACGATCTCGTAGGCCAGCCCCATGTGGCCGCGCCGGTAGTACTTCTCCGTGGCAATGAACTCTTTGCCGAAGCTCCAGTGCCGATAGTTCACCGGCATGCCCACTGAAGCGTACGCGTCCATCATCTGCTCGGCAGTGATGATTTCGAGTTGATTGGGGTAGGTGTCCAGCCCGAAGCGCTGCGCCGTGGCACCCGCCTTGTCCTGCGCGACGATTTCGGCGAGCGTCGAGCATTCGGGCGTCGAGTATTCCGGGTGCGCGTGGTCGTTGTAAAAGCGCGCGCCATTGCTCAAGACGAGGTCGCTCTTGATCTCCTGGAAGCTCAGCGGCCGGCTTTTATCGAGCTCGAAATAAGCCGCTTCGTCGGTGTCCTGCAAAAGTTCCGCCGCGCGAAAACCGCGCGCATCCTGATGCGGATCTTCGAGCTGATAATCCCACTTCATCGACGCTCCGTGCTCCGTGTAGCTGCGCACGATCTCGATCGACTCACGCACCACATCCAGCCCCTCCAAGCCATCGACCGTGATCCCGTATTCCGTTTCGATTCCGAAGACGCGTTTCATGCGCCGGAATCTACGCACGCTCGCCGCGCCGTCGAATTGGAACTCGCGGGG
>JANNKS010000334.1:0-5858 GCA_031396425.1 Rhizobacter sp.
GGGGCGAGATGGGCGACGATCTGGTGGCCGTACAGGTCGAAGTCCACCCACTCGGGTGAACTGCGACCCTCCGCACAGCCCAGCAGCCCCCCATAGAAGTTGCGCGCAACGTCGAGGTCATGAACCGGGAACGCGAGGTGGAAGGGGCGCAGGGGTGTCGGCAGTGATGCGGTGCTCATGGCAGGGATTTTGCACCCAGCCGTCGCGCAAAGCGCAGCCGGGGGTGCACGGCGCATTCACGTGGCGTGTTGCGCCCCAGGGGTACCGGGCCCGCCGTGACCCGGCGCGCGGCTACGCCTCGCGGTTCAGCCTGGCGCCGCTTGCACCGAAGCGACTTCAACCGTCCTGAAGTCACCCGGCAACACGACTTCGAGCATTTCAATGTCGTCGCTGTGACCGAGTTCGCGGTGGCGAATCTGCGGCGGCTGGTAGACGCACGAACCAGCCTCGAGCCGCACCCGGCCCTGACCTTCGTATTCGAACTCGATCCAGCCCTTCAAGACATAGACGAGCTGAAACGCTGTTTCGTGCAGATGCGGCTGGCTCGAAAAGTTGGTCCCTGCGGCGGCGCGAATCACGTGCGCATCGACCCGCCCGCCGGTGGCCTGCTGGATACCCAAATCACGGTATTCGAAGAACGAACGCAGGCCACGCTCGAAAAGCGCGCCTTGCGCATGGCTGACGGTGAATCCTTCAGTGCTCATGTTGGCCTCGGTTCGGTGAGCCGATCGGTGGGGTCAGGTGGCGTCGCCCCGCCCTCAATCGCCTGTGACGTAGAAGAACTCTTCGCGCACGATCTTGCCGTTCTTCACCGTGTACAGACCGACTTCGTCCATCTGCATGCGCTGGCCCGAAGGCTTGTTGGTGATGTCGTACTGGAATCCGACAATGAAGCGGTCGCCATGCGGCCACGGGCCGGTGACCGAGGCGGAATGGACCTCGTGGTTGGCGCGCCACCATTCGCCCTTGCCCTTGATGGCGGCGATGCCTTTCACTTCCTGGGTGCCACCCGCCATGGCCATCGCTTCCACGCTCACGGCGTCGTCTGCGAACAGCGTCGCCACGGCCTGGTCGTTCTTTCCTTGTCGGCAAAAGTTGACCAGCTTCTTTGCAATATCAAGCGTGCTCATGCAGTCTCCTTCAAATGACCAACAGGACAACAGCGTCCCGCTGTCGACTGTATGCGCTTGCCGGCGGTGCGAGTGTGACAGCCGATCAACCAGGCGCCCGCGTCAGGCGGGCTGCAGGCAGTCGGCGCGCAGGGTGTTGGCGGTGCGCGCCGCTGCGCGCCGGTGGCGGATCTGGCGCGAACGTTCAGCGGGCAGCACAGGCCGCAAAGCGATCGCTGAGGTCATGGCGCCGACGCTGCTGCGCGGGCTGACCGAAACGCTGCGCGGTTGTGCGGGCGCAAAGACTGCGCTGCCAACCGGCAGGTCGATGGGCAAGCCGGCGCGCAAGCCGCGAACCGCGAGCCAGGCCAGCCCTTCGCGCAGCGCGAATTGGGTCGCCGCAAGTTCGGTGGTGAAGTGGGGGAGCAACCGCAACACCCGGTCATGGGTGGCGCTGCCGTGGCCGCTGCGGATCGACACCGAAGCACGGAACCGGCCGTCGGCGAGCGGATTGCAGAACGGAGAAATGCGATATTTCCCGATGTCGAGGGAATGAGTCTTGATGGTGAAACTTTCTGGGGGGAGAGAAGGTGGCCAGTGCCCGGGAGGGCACCTTGAGGGCCACAGGCGGTTACGCGCCGAAGGCGCGCCCGCCTACGAAAAACGAAGTGCTAAACGCTCAAACCGGGCGGATGTTGGAAGCCTGCAGGCCCTTTTGGCCTTGTGTCACTTCGAATTCCACTTTCTGGTTTTCGGCCAGCGTCTTGAAGCCGCTGCCCTTGATTTCGCTGAAATGAGCGAACAGATCCTTGCTGCCGTCATCCGGAGCGATGAAACCAAAACCCTTGCCTTCGTTGAACCATTTAACAGTACCGGTCGCCATGTGAATTACTCCTGAAAATGACGATGAAACGCGGGCACATGCCCACGCAGTGCAGACACACGCACGAGATCACCGAACAGAGTTTCGACCTTGTCTTGTAGGGCATGCCGACAAGCACAACGGGGAGTACCAAAACGACGGTCTTATGGATGGCTAGCACGCGCATCATACCTCAACCAGCCTGCGTTTGGGGGTGCAGCCCCAGATTCATGCCTGGCATGGCTCGTGACCACCTGATCGACGCGCAATGCAAGAATCGGCTAATGCCCCCCTTGCCAGACCGCGCCGTCCAGCCCCACAACCCGTTGCACGGGCTGACACTCGAGACGATCGTGACTGCGCTGGCGGCCCACTACGGATGGGCCGACCTGGGCGCGCGCATTCCGGTGCGATGTTTTGTCAGCGACCCCAGCGTCGCGTCGAGCCTGAAATTCCTGCGCAAGACCCCGTGGGCGCGCGACAAAGTGGAAAGCCTGTACCTGTTCATGCTGCGCGAGCAGCGCCGCGCGGCGCGCTGAATTCAGCACCGTGCACGACGTCGCGCGGGTTCAACTCGCACTGTCGCGCAGGGCTGTCGCCGCTCGCTCCATGAAGCCACCCAGATGCTCCGGGTCGAGCCAGCGCACCACCACCACCGCGTGGTGCTCGGGTTCGATCCAGACAGTGTGGCCACCAGCACCGACCATAAAACTGCTGTGCGTCGACGCGCCGGGGAAGCTGCGCCCATCGCCATTGAGCCACATCAGCCAGCCGTAGAACGGCGCCACCGAACAGGGCTGGCGCATGCGTTCAACCCAGCTGCGGGGCAACAGCTGCTGCTGCTGGTGGCGCCCGCCGTCGAGCAGGAGTTGTCCGATGCGCGCCTGGTCGCGTGCACCGATCGACACGCCGCCGCCCCAATGGCTGCCTCCGGGAACGCTGGGCATGCGTCGCTCCTGCAGCGTCACCCAGGCGTCGTGATAGCCGATCCAGCGCCAGTTCTCACGCGCCCCGAGCGGGCGCATCAGGGTCTCGCGGAACACCTCGGGCAGCGGCCGGCGGAACAGGTGCAGCAAGGCCAGTGACAACTGGTTGATGCGCACATCGTTGTATTCCCAATGGGTGCCTGGCGGCTGCAGAGGCCGCGCATCGCCCTTGCGGCCCTGCACCGGGCGCGGGTCGTAAGAGACTTTGCGATAACGATCGACCGTGTCGGGGATGCCGAAGCAGCTGCCCTCCCATTCACTGGTCTGCTCCAGCAGGTGCGCCCAGGTGACGTTGCGGTTCGCACCCGCGTCGAAGCCGATGCCGGGTACGCGCCTGACCACCGGCTCGTCCACATCGGGCAGCAAACCCTGGCCGTGCGCCACGCCCGCCAACAGCGCCAGGTAGGTCTTGGCAATGCTGAAGGTCAGGTCGGCGCGCTCAGGTTCGCCCCAGACAACGCGCTCCTCGCCGTGCTGCCAGATCACCCCGGACACGCCGCCGCGCGGGTGCACCGGACCGCGCAGCACATTCCAGGGCGGCGGGTCGTCGTGATGCACACCCCAATGCGCCGCGTCGGCTTCGGGGTCGCGCGGCCACGGCACTTCGTGCGCGGCTGCGAAAGTGATGCATTCCTGCCAGCGGGGGGAAACGGTACTCATGGGCGGATTGGAAGACAGATGGGCCGGGGTGTTCGGGAAATGCGTCGATTTTGCGGTTCGAGTGCCAGCGTCATTCAATGGGCTTGCGCGGCGGCAGCGCGGCGAGCACGCCGTTGCATCGCCTGCATCAGCAGGAACAACGCCGTCGAGAAAGCGATCATGATCGTCGCCACGGCGGTGAGCGCCGGGGTGATGCTGTCGCGCAGACCCGAGAACATCTCGCGCGGCAAGGTGCGCTGCTCGGGGCCGGCGATGAAGAGTGCGATCACCACATCGTCGAACGAAGCGGCGAAGGCGAACAACGCGCCCGACGCCACCGCCGGCGCGATGCCCGGCAGCGTGATGCGAAAAAAGGTCTGGCGCGGCGTGGCGCCGCAGGCTGCAGCGGCGCGCGCGAGGTTGGGGTCGAGCAACTCCAGCGCCGTGAGCACCGGCACCACGACGAACGGTGTGGCGATCACGGTGTGGGCGAGGATCAAACCGGCATAGGTGCTGGTCAGCGCCAGCGGTGCAAGGAAGAAGTAGGAGCCGACGGCGACCAGGATCACCGGCACGATCATCGGCGAGAGCATCAGCACCTTCAGCGCCCCGGCTGCCCCGCCGCGCCAGCGCGCCAGGCCAAGCGCCGCCAGCGTGCCCAACGCGACGGCGCACGCCGTGGCGATGCAGCCCACGAACAGCGAGTTGCCCAGCGCTGCGAGCCACTTGCCGCCACCCAGCACCTCGGCATACCAGCGCAACGACAAGCCGGGCAGCGGATAGGTGAGGAACGAACCGCTCGAGAACGACAGCGGCACGATTGCCGCGATCGGCACGAGCAGGAATGCCAGCACCACAGCGCAGTAGCTTCGATGCAGCCAGGCCCAGCCCATCAGCTCAACCCATCGCCATCACGCGGCCGCCGGAAAGCCGATGCGCAAGCGCGTACAGCACCAGTGTGGTCACCAGCATCAACAAGCCCAGCGCGGCAGCGAGGCCCCAGTTGCCGGTGTCGGTGGTGTAGGTGGCGACGAAGTACGACAGCATCTGGTCCGAGCCGCCACCCACCAGCGCCGGCGTGATGTAGTAACCCAGCGCGAGGATGAACACCATCAGCGAACCGGCCGCCACACCGGGTGTGGCGAGCGGCAGGTAGACGCGCAGGAACGCGACGAGCGGTGGTGCCCCGAGGCTGCCAGCGGCACGCATGTACTGCGGCGGAATCCCTTTGAGCACCGTGTAGAGCGGCAGGATCATGAAGGGCAGCAGCACGTGCGTCATCGCCACCAGCACACCGACGCGGTTGTAGATCAGCGTCAGCGGCTCGCTGATCAACCCGAGCCGCAGCAGCAGGCTGTTCACCATGCCCTCGCGCTGCAGCACCACCACCCAGGCGGCAGTGCGCACCAGCAGCGAGGTCCAGAACGGCAGCAGCACCAGGATCATCAACACATCGGCAGTGCGTTCGCGCACCTGGGTGAGCAGCAGCGCGACCGGAAAGCCCAGGGCCAGGCACAGCAGCGTGACGCTGGCACTGATCGACAGCGTGCGCAACAGCACGTCGAGATAGATGCGCTGCGAAACGCCCGCGCGTTGCACCGCGCCTTGAACATCGCGCACCAGGTCCACCGACGCCAGCAGGTAGTAGGCCGAAACCGGCCCCCGCGCGCGCTGCACCGCGGCGAAAAAGGCCGGGTTCGCCAGCGTCGGGTCGATGGCGCTGAAGAAAGCAGCATCGAAAGCTGTGCCGACAGGCACGCTTTCGGCCTCGCGAGCAGCTCGCATCAAGGTGCTGCGCACCCCGTTCACTTCATAGTTGAGGCGCCGCGCCGCATCGGCGAGCGTGCTCGCGGCGCGCGCCTCGATGATGTCATGCGCGAAGGCAGGGAACAGCGCCACCGGCAAAGGCTCACCCGGGTGCCAGGCCGACAACGCGCCGAGCGTGCGCGGCAACGCGCGCGGCACCTCGGCGTCACGCACCGCGAGCGACAACAGCCACACCAGCGGCGCGACGAAGAACACAAGCAGGAAGCCCGTGAGCGGCGCCAGCAGCGCGAAGCGGGAATCTTTTCCCGACCCCTTCATGAAAGCCGGCTACCGTCATCCCGGCGCACGCCCGGAACCACCTGGTTCAGGAACAGCGAGTGGATCCCCGCGTGCGCCGGGATGACGGGTGGGTGGGCCGCGGCGGGTGCCGGGTTGGCGGGGGCGGCGAACCGGCCCCAGGCCCCTTTCACATAGTGCCCGACCACCGCGTCCAGC
>JANNKS010000335.1:0-4638 GCA_031396425.1 Rhizobacter sp.
TTTCGGCGCCAAGCTGTGCATCCACCCGAAGCAGGTGGCGCCGATTCACCGCGCGCTGCTGCCCAGCACTGCCGAACTCGATTGGGCGCGGCGCGTGGTCGCCGCGACGCAAGGCAACGCGGGCGCGGTGCAGGTGGACGGGCGCATGGTCGACAAACCCGTGCTGCAGCGGGCCCACAGCCTGCTGGCTGGACAGGAGCGAGCCCGCTGAGGCACCATCCGGACCCTGTTCGGCGGCTGGAGAACCCATCATGATTGACACCCCACGACGCGCCATGTGCCTCTGGCTTGGCGGCGCAGCTTTTCCCTTCGCGGTTCGCGCGGCCGAAGCGCCGGTCACGGCCGACGACGCACGCGGCCTGCGCAGCGTCATCGAAGCCCAGCTCGCCGCGTTCCAGGCCGACAACGCCGAACAGGCGTTCTCCTATGCATCGCCCTCGATCCGCGAGATGTTCGGCACCGCCGAGCACTTCCTCGCGATGGTGCGCGGCAGCTACCCTGCCGTCTACCGGCCGAAATCGGTGGCCTTCTTCTTGCCCGAGGCGGTGGGCAGCGAAGTGAGGCAGCGCGTGCGGCTGACCGACCAGGCCGGCGCGGCCTGGCTGGCCCACTACTCGATGCAGCGCCAGGCTGACCGCAGCTGGCGCATCAACGGCTGCGTGGTCACTCGCGACGCCGGCCGCAGCACCTGAGGGAGCATCTTTTCATGAATCACACCCGCATCACCCGGCGCCACGCCATTCGCCTTGCTGCAGCAACATCGGCCGCCAGCCTGGCCCCCTGGCTGGCTCGTGCGCAAGCCGACTGGCCCAGCAAGGCGATCCGCTTCGTGGTGCCTTTCGCGCCTGGCGGCAGCTCGGAAATCGTCGCGCGCGCCACCGCGACCGAAATGGCGAAGTTGCTCGGTCAGAGTGTGTTCGTCGACAACAAGCCTGGTGGTGCCGGCAATGTGGCGATGGGCGAAGTGGCGCGCGCCGACGACCAGCACACCGTCATCCTCGGCCACATCGGCACTCTGGCGGTGAACCCGTACATCTTCGACAAGCTGCCGTACGACCCCGTCAAGGCGTTCCGCCCGATTTCGCTGCTGTCCAAGGTGCCCAGCCTGTATGTCGTTCGGCCCGACGTGCCGGCGAAAGACCTGAAGGAGTTCATTGCGCTGGCGAAGGCGAAGCCGGGCAGCCTGAACTACGGCTCGGCGGGCAACGGCAGCGCCGGCCACCTGGCGATGGAATATCTGAAGATGGCCAGCGGCACTTTCATGCTGCACGTGCCGTACCGCGGCACCGGCCCGCAGCTCACCGACCTGATGGGGGGCCGGCTCGACGGCGCAGCCGTGGGCGCGCCGGCAGTGCTGCAGTTCATCAAGACCGGCAAGCTGCGCTGCATCGCCACCGGCACCAGCCAGCGCCTGGCGCAACTGCCCGACGTGGCCACCGTCGCCGAGCAAGGTTACCCAGGCTTCGAGATGACGCAGTGGTACGGCCTGCTGGCGCCGGCGTCGATGCCACAAGCCCACGCCGACAAGCTGGCGGCGGCGGCGGCAAAAGCCGTCAAGTCGCCTGAGGCCGTGAGGTTGCTCGAAAGCGAAGCAGCGCTCACCGTGGGCAGCACCAGCGCGGAGTTCGCCCGCTTCATCGAGCAGGAGCAGCAGCGCTGGAAGCCGGTGATCGCGCGCGCGAAGATCAAGCCGGATTGATCGCCCCGCTTTGCCACGCGGCGACACGCCTTGGCGCCTGGCGCGGTGCGGCCAGCCCGCATTGGCGAAAGTTGGTGCGGGTCGCCACGCTCAATGCGCCGTGCGAGCCACCAGTTGCGCGACTCGTTCGTTCAGGCCCTTGCGGACCTTGCCCGCAATCGCAACGGCCGGCTGAATCGACAGCAGCCGCGCGAACTCGGCGCGCACCTGTTCGGCGCTCACCTCTTTGAAACGCTGCAGCGTCTCAAGGCGTGAGCGAACGCGGCCGAGCGCGAAGAGGTCGAGCACCGCTTCTTCGAGCCGGCGCACAGGCTGCTCCTGCCCGCGCAGGCTGCGCACCGCCAGCTGATTGCGCGCGCGTTCCAGGTCGACCGGCGAGATCGCCTCGGCCTGCAGCGCCAGCAGCCGCATCACCTCGATGAAGAACTCGTCGAGGTGTTCGGGCGCGGTGGACGCTTCGATGACCCATTGGCCGAAGCCATCAAGCACGTCGGCCGAGCAGGCCGCGAAGTAGACCAGGCCGCGGCGTTCGCGGATCTGGTCGAGCAACGGTGAACTCATGCCTTCGCCGAACAGGGTGGCAGCCACCACGCTGGCATGGAAGTCGCCTTGCAGCGATGCAATCGGGAAGCCGAACACCACATGCGATTGAGGGGCACCCGCGAGCCGGCGCGAGCTGATGCCGCCCGCGAACCCGGGTGCTGTGACCGCATTCGCCGCGCCCGCCGGCATCGCGCCGAACGCCGCTTCCACGGCCGACAACATCGCCTGCGGGTCGACGTTGCCGGCCACGCCGACGATCACGTTCGCTCCGCTGTACTGGCGCTGCACGTATCCCAGCAGTTCGTCGCGGCTGAAACGTTTGATGTTGGCGCGCGTGCCGATCACCGGCTGGCCGATCGGGTGCGTGCCGTAGCAGGTCTTGTCGAACAGCTTGAACGCCGCCGACATCGCGTCGTCGTCGTCTTCGGTGACCTCGTGCAGGATGACCTGGCGCTCGCGCTCGAGTTCAGCCTCGGGGAAGGTGCTGCAAAGCACGATGTCGCCCAGCATGCGCACAAATTCGCCGGCGTCGCGCGCCATGCCGCGCATGTGGTACGCGGTGTGGTCCTTGTCGGTATGCGCGTTCACCTCGGCGCCCAGGCGCTCGGCGTCGAGGTTGATGCGTTGGCAGTCGCGCTCGTGCGTGCCCTTGAACGCCATGTGCTCGACGAAATGGCTGACGCCGTTCAGCCGTTTCGTCTCGTGCGCGCTGCCGGTGCGCACGAACACGCTGACGCCAACGGTGTCAAGGTGAGGCAGGCGAATCGAGACGACCCGAACCCCGTTCGCCAGCGTGTGCGTGGCCGTATCTGCGTCTCTGTCGCGAACAACACTCATCGCAGCGCGCGCCGCATCGTCGCAAAACTCACGACGTCTTTCGCCACCATGGCACAAGCCTGAAGCGCGGCGTCATCGGCGGACAGTCCATCCGCGCCGAACGGCTGGCGGGTCGAATTCAAGGTCGCGCCATAGGGTGTGGGCCAGCCGCGCAGCGCATGCACGATCGCGCGCAGCGCCGCCAGCGTGGAGCCCATCGCCTGCGCGCCATCGGCGCAGACGATGCAGCCGACCGCTCGCCCTTCCAGGTAGACCCGTTCATCGCTGCGCAGATCTTCCGCAAAGTCGAGCGCGTTCTTCACCAAACCCGACACGCCGCCATGGTAAGCCGGTGTGGCGACGATCAAACCGTCGGCACGGCGCAACGCATCCACCAATGCAAGCGCCTCGCCGCTGCGCTGCGTGAGCGACGGGTCGTAGATTTCAGCGGGCAGCAGGCCGCCGGTGAACGCGAGCGTGTCGCAGCCCAGCGATGCCGCATGCGCCAGCGCGATCTTCAGCGCGCGTTCGGAGGTGGAGCCAGGGCGGTTGGTACCACCCAGCCCGACGATCAGGGGAACAGGGGTCATGAAACGGTCGGCCGCAAACCGGGCCGGTGTGGATGGAGTCTCGGCCCACAGTCTAGCGGCACGCCCTTGCGGCGTTGCGGCGGTCGGCTCCCTATGGACAAGGCCGGGCGCGCACGCTAAAACCACCCCGCAGCCCGCCACGGGTTGCCGGCCGCGCGGTTGTTCCACCGGCCGACACGACCCCCACCCACCAGGAGACGAACCTCATGAGCCATCGGATGCGTTTTGGAATCTTCTTGGCGCCGTTCCACAAGCCGGGCATCAACCCGACACTCGCACTCGAGCAAGACCTGGAACTGGTGCAGTGGCTCGACCGCTGCGGCTACGACGAAGCCTGGTGCGGCGAGCACCACTCCGCCGGCACCGAGATCAGCGCCAGCCCCGAGATCTTCATGGCAGTGGCGTCGCAGCGCACCCGCACCATCAAGCTCGGCACCGGTGTGGTCAGCGTGAGCTACCACAACCCGCTGTGGGTGGCCGAACGCATCGTGCAACTCGACCACCTGACGCGCGGCCGCGTGATGCTCGGCCTGGGGCCGGGCTCGCTGCCCAGCGACGGCATCATGGTCGGCCTGTCGCAAACCCAGACGCGCCCGCTGCTCGAAGACGGCCTGGGCGTGATCATGAAACTGCTCAACAGCGAAGAACCCGTGACGTTCAAGAACGACCGCTGGGACCTGCGCGACGCGCGCCTGCACCTGCGCCCCTACTCCAACCCGCTGTTCGACGTGGCGGTGCCGGCGGTGGCGTCACCCACCGGCCCGAAACTCGCCGGCATGCACGGCATCGGCCTGTTGTCGATCGGCGCCACCACCGCCGCCGGCTTCGACGCGCTGGCGCTGCACTGGGACGTGATGGAAGCGCAGGCTGCGCACTACAAGACCCAGGTCGACCGCAACAAGTGGCGCCTGGTGGGCATGGTGCACTGCGCCGAGACGATGGACCAGGCGTATCGCGACGTCGAGTACGGCATGGCGCAATGGTTCGACT
>JANNKS010000354.1:0-9607 GCA_031396425.1 Rhizobacter sp.
CCACTACCGGCGCGAAACGGCCGGCCGTGGCCTTTCGTCGTACCCGCATCCGTGGCTGATGCCGGGGTTCTGGCAGTTTCCCACCGGGTCCATGGGACTGGGGCCGCTGCAGGCGATCTACCAGGCGCGCTTCATGCGGTACCTGGAGAACCGGGCGATCCTGAAAACCGCCGGCCGCAAGGTCTGGGCCTTCGTCGGCGATGGCGAGATGGACGAGCCCGAGTCGCTGGCGGGGCTGTCGATCGCCGCGCGCGAGGGTCTGGACAACCTGATCTTCGTCGTCAACTGCAACCTGCAGCGCCTGGACGGCCCGGTGCGCGGCAACGGCTCGATCGTGCAGGAGCTGGAAGGCCTGTTTGCCGGCAACGGCTGGAACGTGATCAAACTGATGTGGGGCGGCGACTGGGATCCCCTGTTCGCGCGCGACCACGACGGCGTGCTGCTCAAGCGCCTGCATGAAACGGTGGACGGCGAGTTCCAGGCCTATGCCGCGACCGACGGGCGTTTCAACCGCGAGCACTTTTTCAACAAGTACCCCGAGCTGCAGCAACTCGTCGCGCACCTGTCCGACGACGACATCGACCGGCTGCGCCGCGGTGGCCACGATCCCGTCAAGATCTACGCCGCCTACCACGCTGCCACCACGCACGCGGGACGGCCGAGCGTGATCCTGGCGCAGACGAAGAAGGGCTACGGCATGGGCCACTGGGGCCAGGGCCGGATGGGCTCGCACCAGCAGAAGAAGCTCGAAGACGAGGCGCTGCTCGCGTTCCGCGACCGCTTTGCGTTGCCGCTCAAGGACGACGACGCGCGCGCGTTGCACTTCTACCGGCCCGATGATCACAGCCCCGAGATGCGCTACCTGCACGAGCGGCGCCAGCGGCTGGGTGGTTATGTGCCGGCGCGCAGTGCGTCGGCGCCGCGATTGCCGACGCCCGATGCAGTGGCCACCGCGAAGCTGGTCGAGCGGCTCGCGGGGCGCGACCAGTCGAGCACGATGGTGTTCGTGCAGCAGCTGACGCAGTTGCTGCGCGATCAAAAGATCGGCCCCCACATCGTGCCCATCGTTGCCGATGAGGCGCGCACCTTCGGCATGCAAAGCCTGTTCCGTGAAGTGGCGATCTACGCCGCGCACGGCCAGCTCTACGAGCCGGAAGACAAGGACGAGCTGCTGTACTACAAGGAGTCGCGCAGCGGCCAGATTCTCGAAGAGGGCATCACCGAAGCCGGCGCGGTGAGCAGCTGGATCGCCGCCGCCACCAGCTACAGCACCCATGGTGTTGCGATGTTGCCGTTCTACATCTTCTATTCGTGTTTCGGCTTCCAGCGCATCGGCGACCTGATCCTGTGCGCCGCCGATTCGCGCGCGCGCGGCTTCCTGATCGGCGCCACTGCCGGGCGCACCACCTTGTCGGGCGAAGGCCTGCAGCACCAGGACGGCACCAGCCTGCTGGCGGCGTCGACGGTGCCGAATTGCCGAGCCTACGACCCGGCGTTCGGCTACGAACTCGCCACCATCGTCGCTCAAGGCGTGAGGCGCCTGCTCGACGAGCAACACGACGAGTTCTATTACCTCACCGTCACGAACCAGAATTTGCCGCAGCCGGCCATGCCCGCGGGGGTGCCCGAGCTGGAAGAACACATCGTGCGCGGGCTTTACCGCCTCAATGCCGCCGCAGGGGGTGAGGCGCAGGTGCGCCTGATCGGTGCCGGCGCGATCCTGCTCGAAGTGATCGGCGCCGCCGAACTGCTGGCACAGGATTTCGGGCTGCGCGCCGAGGTCTGGAGTGCCACCAGCTTTGTCGAGCTGGCGCGGGACGCGCGCGAGGTGCAGCGCCACAACCGCCTGCAGCCCGGCGAACCCGCCCTCACCAGCCATGCCGGGCGTTGCCTGGACGGGGCCCTGCCCGTGATCGCCGCCACCGACTATGTGCGCGCGGTGCCGCAGCTGATCGCCGAGTATGTGCGTGCGCCTGCTTTCATCACGCTCGGCACCGACGGCTTCGGCCGCAGCGACACGCGCGCCGCGCTGCGCGCCTTCTTCGAGGTCGACCGTTTTCACATCGTGCTGGCCGCGCTCGATGCCCTGGCCGGCACCGGCACGGTGGCGCGCGCGACGCTGGCCGCGGCGCTCGAGCGGTATTCAATCGCGGCGCAGGTCAGTGCGCCTTGGCGGGTTTGATGCGGTGTCATTGCCTGCCCTTGGGGTTCTTCACCCAGGCATGACGCGCTACAGTCGCTTCGCGCCAGAACAACCCGCAGACACCACGATGAAACGCAGAACCCTGCTGCTGTCCGCGCTCGCGGCAGCCGGCGCCACCTGGGCGCAGAGCGACAAGCCGCCGATCAAGATCCTGGTCGGCTTCCCGCCCGGCGGTTCGGCCGACATCATCGCGCGGCTGCTCGCCGAGAAGATGCGCGACGGCCTGGACGGCCAATCGGTGGTGGTCGACAACAAGCCGGGCGCGGCGGGGCGGATTGCGATCGAGGCGCTGAAGAATGCACCGGCCGACGGGCAGACGCTGATCGTGATGCCCAGCGGCCCGGTGGTCCTGTTCCCGCATGTGTTCCGCAAACTCAACTACGACCCGGTGCGCGACCTCACGCCGATCAGCCAGCTCTCGGGCATCCAGTTCTGCATCGTCTCGGGCCCGAAAAGCGGCGTGAAGAACGTCGCCGAGATGGTGGCCAAGGCGAAGGCCGACCCTTCGACCGCAAGCTACGGTTCGTCGGGCAATGGCACGGTGCCGCACTTCCTCGGCCTGATGATCGGCGACGCAACCGGTGTGGCCCTGCAGCACGTGCCCTACCAGGGCGGCGCCCCGGCGATGAATGCACTCATCGGCGGGCACATCGGCTACACGATGGACGTGGTGACCGAAGCGCTCGAACAGCACAAGGCCGGCAAGGTGCGCGTCATCGCCGTGGCCGGCGCGCAGCGCTCGCCGCAGTTGCCCGAGGTACCGACGCTGCGCGAGCAGGGCGTGGCTATGGACGCTTCGGCCTGGTTCGCGATGTACGGCCCGGCGAACCTGCCGCGCGACACGGTGCTGCGCCTGAACCGCGCGGTGCAGACGGCGATCAAGGACAGCGCGCTGCAATCGCGCATGCAGCAATTGGGCCTGGAGCCCATCGGCTCCAGCCCGGAGCAGCTGGCGGCAGTTCAGCGGGAGGACTTTGCGAAGTGGGCGGCGCCGGTGAAGGCGTCGGGCTTCCAGGCCGACTGATGAGGCCGAAACCACCTCGAGCCGCCTGAATCCACGCGAAATCGCCAGTGAGCTGCCAATGACCAGCAGATGATGAGCAGATGATCAGCAAATGAACCACCGATGAACCCGCCCGCCGCCCGCCGCCCGAACATCATCTTCATCGTTGCCGACGACCTGGGCTACGCCGACCTGGGCTGTTACGGCGGGCGCGACGCGAGCTTCGGGCCGGTGTCGCCGGTGCTCGACGGCCTGGCGGCGCAGGGTTTGCGCTTCACGCAGGGCTACGCCAATTCGCCGGTGTGCTCGCCGACGCGCTTCGCGTTGATGACCGGTCGCTACCAGTACCGGCTGCGTGGCGCGGCGGAAGAGCCGATCAGCATCCGCACCCGGGGCAGCACGACGCTGGGCCTGGACAGCGCGCACCCGACGATCGTCTCGCTGCTGAGATCGGCCGGCTACCGCACCGCGCTGATCGGCAAGTGGCACCTCGGCTTTCCGCCCGCGTTCGGGCCGCTGCGCTCGGGCTATGACGAGTTCTACGGGCCGATGTCGGGCGGCGTGGACTATTTCAGCCATGCCGGATCGAACGGTTCGCATGACCTGTGGGAGGGCGAGCAAGAGCGTTTCGACGTCGGTTACCTGACCGACCTGATCTCGCGCCGGGCCGTGGACCATGTCGGGCGCATGGCGGCTGGCGCGGCGCCGTTTTTCCTCAGCCTGCACTACACCGCGCCACACTGGCCATGGGAAACGCGCGACGACGCAGCGCTCGCCGACGAGGTGCGCGGCAACCTGTTCCACCTGCACGGCGGCAACGTCCACGCCTATCGCCGCATGATTCACCACATGGACGAAGGCATCGGCTGGGTGATGGACGCGCTGCGCACCCATGGCCTGGCCGACAACACGCTGGTGATCTTCACCAGCGACAACGGCGGCGAACGGTTCTCCGACAGTTGGCCACTGGTGGGCGGCAAGATGGACCTCACCGAAGGCGGCATCCGTGTGCCTTGGATCGCCCATTGGCCGGCGCTGATCGCACCCGGCGGCGTGAGTGAACAACACTGCCTGACGATGGACTGGTCGGCCACCGCATTGGCCGCCGCCGGTGTGCCGGCCGACCCGGCTTACCCGCTCGACGGTGTGTCGCTGCTGGCGGTGCTGCGTGATGCCCGCCATTCGTTTGCCCGGGCCATGTTCTGGCGCATGAAACACCGTGGCCAGCGTGCGCTGCGCGACGGCGCCTGGAAGTACCTTCAGGTCGACGGCCACGAATACCTGTTCGGCATTGACATCGACGAACGCGAACGTGCCAACCATGCACAGCGCGAGCCGGCGCGCCTGGCCGCGATGCGCGACGCCTGGTTGGCGTGGAATGCGAGCATGCCGGCGATTCCCGACGACGCGGTGGTCAGCGTCGGGTATTCGGTGAAGGACATGCCGCAGCGTTGAAAAAACTTGCGGCGGCTCGCGCAGGCATCAAAATCAGGTGCATGGCGAGCCCCAACTGACGAGCGGCGATGCAACCTCAACTTCTGAATTCACCCGCCCCTGTCGAACCGACGACGCTGCGCCGTTTCGACGATCTGCCCGGCCCGCGCGGCATCCCCTGGTTCGGCAATGCACTGCAGGTCGACACGTCGCGGCTGCACCTGCAGCTCGAAGCCTGGTGCCGCGAATACGGTCCGTTCTACAAGCTGCAACTCGTCAAGCGCCGGGTGTTGGTGGTGGGCGACCACGAGGTGGTGGCGTCGATGCTGCGCGACCGGCCCGACGGCTTCAGCCGCACCAACCGGCTGCAGGAAATCTGGACCGAGATGGGGTTGCTGCCTGGTGTATTTGGCGCGAACGGCGAGGTCTGGAAGCGTCAGCGCCGCATGGTGATGGCGGGGTTCGACCCGGCGCATGTCAGGAACTACTTTCCCGCCTTGCTGAGCGTCGCCCGGCGTCTGGGCGGGCGGTGGCAGAAGGCAGCGCGCAGCGGCACGTCGATCGACCTGCAGGCCGACCTGATGCGCTACACCGTCGACGCGATCGCCGGGCTGGCGTTCGGCGCCGAAGTGAAGACGCTTGACTCTGACGGCGACGTGATCCAGCAGCACCTCGACAAGATCTTCCCGGCGCTGTTCAAGCGCATCTTTGCGCCCTTTGCCACCTGGCGTTTCGTGCGCATGCCCGCAGACCGTCGGCTGGAGCGCAGCATCGTCGAGGTCAAGGCGGCGGTGGCGGGTTTCATCGCCGAGGCGCGCCTGCGACTGGCCGATCAACCGGCGTTGCGGGAGCAGCCGGGCAACCTGCTCGAGGCGATGATCGTCGCGGCAGACCAGGAAGGCAGCGGCATCGACGATGCCCAGGTCGCAGGCAACGTGCTGACGATGCTGCTCGCCGGCGAAGACACGACCGCCAACACGGTCGCCTGGATGATCCACCTGTTGTGGCGCAACCCGCAAGCACTGGCGCGCGCCACCGAAGAAGTGCGCCGCGTCGTGGGCGACGCCAGCGCACCGACGCTCGAGCAGATGGCCCAGCTCGACTATGTGGAGGCTTGCGCGCACGAGACGATGCGCCTCAAGCCGGTGGCACCGCAACTGCCGCTGCAGGCGCTGCGCGACACGACGCTGGGCGACGTGCAGGTGCCCAGAGGCATGATCGTGATCGGCCTGATGCGGCGCGACAGCGTCAGCGAGTCGTTTGTGCCGCGCGCGGCTGTGTTCGAGCCGGAACGATGGCTGAAGGAAGGCGCGCCCGGGGCCCTGGCCAGCGCTGCCAAGCGCACCTCGATGCCGTTCGGTGCCGGCCCGCGGATCTGCCCGGGGCGCTATCTGGCGTTGCTGGAGATGAAGATGGCGATGGCGGTGCTGCTCGGCCGCTTCGACATCCAGGACGTCACGACGCCCGATGGCGGCGAGCCGCGCGAACACCTGTCGTTCACGATGACGCCGGTGGGCCTGCGCATGCGGGTGCGCGAACGCGCCTGAAGCGCCGCCGCAGTGCCCGCCGGGCCCAGCCGGATCGCTGCTGCAACGGCATAGGGATCATTCGCATTGCTGCGGGGCGTGCTCGCTGGCACAGTGTTAGGCTGGCGCTTCGCCCCCGTTTTGTTCAGAAGGACCCCCATGAAGATCATTCGCACCTCCCTCGCCACCGCCGCCTCGGCGCTGCTGCTGGCCCTGGGCGCCGGCACGGCAGCGGCGCAGACCACTTTGACGATGTCGAGCTGGGTCGGGCCGACCCACCTGCTGACGCGTGATGTGCTGGGCGGCTGGGCCGCTGCGGTCGAAAAGGCCACGCAGGGGCGGGTGAAGTTCCAGATGCTGCCCAAGCACCCGTCGGCTGCGCCAGGCACTTTCGACGCGGTGCGCGACGGCCTGGTCGACGTGTCCTACGTGACGGCGAGCTACACGCCGGCACGCCACCCGCTGCCACTGGTGGCCGAACTGCCGGGCGCCGGTGCCACCGCCGAAATCAACTCGGTGGCGTTTTCGCGTGTGCACTGGAAGTACCTGCAGGCGGCGAATGAATACAAGGGCGTGAAGTTGCTCGGCGTGTTCACCCACGGCCCGGGCCAGATGTTCACGGTGAAGAAGCCGATCAACACGGTGGCCGATCTGGCCGGCATGAAGATTCGCAGTGGCGGGGGCATCTCGGAAGCGTCGGCGAAGGCGCTGGGAGCGTCGCCGCTCGTCAAACCGGCCCCCGAGTCGTATGAACTGCTGTCGTCGGGCGTGGCAGACGGCACGTTCTTCCCGTCCGAGTCGATCAAGAGTTTCAACCTCGACAAGGTCGTCAAGTTCGCCACCTTGTTCCCCGGTGGTTTCTACTCGTCGTCATTCGGTTTTTTCATGAACGAAGACAAGTGGAACAAGCTCACCAAACAAGACCAGGATGCGATCCTGTCGGTCTCGGGCGAAGCGCTGGCACGTCTGGCCGGCAAGGCGTGGGATGCGGCCGACAAGGTCGGGCAGGAGACGCTGAAGGCGGCCGGCGCCGCGATCGTCGAGGCCAGCCCGGCGTTCGTGGCCGAGGTTCGCACCCGCACCGAGCCGTTGGTTCAGGAGTGGATCAAGTCTGCCAACGCCAAGGGCGTCGATGGCGCCAAGGTGGTGGCCGAATTCCGCGAAGAGTTGAAGAAGGTGGCCGCCGGCAATTGATCGCCTTGGCCTCCTGGCCGGTTGGCGCGGTGCCGCGATGAGCTCGCCCACCACGACGCGTTGACCGGGCCATTGCGAGGCGCTGCCCATGTCTGTTGTCACGAGCCTGTTCCCGGCGGCCGATCCGCGTGCCGCGCTGACGCACAGCGCCTGGATTCTGGCCGACGAAGGCCATGAGTCGGGCCTCGCCGGGCAACTGACGGCGCGCGGGCCGCAACCCCAAACGTACTGGACGCTGCCGCTGGGCGTGGCGTTCGACGAAGCCACGCCGCAGGCCTGGTTGCTGATCGACGCAGATCTGAACGTGCTGGACGGCGAAGGTGCTTACGGCAGTTGTGAGCCGAACCCGGCGACCCGGTTTCATTTGTGGGTGTACCGCTCGCGCGCCGATGTGCACGCCATCGTGCACACCCACCCACCCGCCGCCTCGGCGCTGGCGGCAGCCGAGAAGCCGCTGGTGATTGCCCACATGGACGCGACGCCGCTATTCGACGACACCGCGTTTCTGCTGGAATGGCCGGGTCTGCCCACTGCCGACCGCGAGGGCGAATTGATCGCCGCCGCGCTGGGCGAAAAACACGCACTCCTGCTCGCCCACCACGGTGTGTTGACAGCGGGTCGTTCGGTGCAGGAGGCGTGTTTTCTGGCGGTCTTCATGGAGCGCATGGCACGCCAGCAGATCGACGCCCAGCGCTTCGGCGGTTCGAAGGCGATCGACCCCGACGAAGCGCGCCGCGCACGCGATTTCCTGCGCACCGACCGCATCATGAACCTCACCTTCGACGCCTGGTCGCGTCGTGCCCAGCGGCGGCGCGGCGGCGTGCCCGAATGAAAAGCCTGGGGTCGAGGCTGGAAACCACGCTCGGTGTGGTGTCGGCGACAGTGTTGTTCCTGATGATGATGGTGACCACGGTCGACGTGATCGGCCGCTATTTGTTCAACAGGCCGCTGGCGGGCGGCTTCGAGCTCACCGAGATGATGCTCGCCGCGCTGATCTATTGCGGGCTGCCGCTGGTGTCGAAACGACGTGAGCACATCGTGATCGACACGTTCGACGCCTTCATGTCGCGCGCTGTGAAGCGTTTCCTGGATGTGGTCGCCGACGTGGTGTGTTTCCTCGCACTCAGCGGCATCGGGTACCTGATCTTCCGCCGCGCCGCGCGCGTCGCCGAGTACGGCGACACCACCAGCGTGTTGAAGCTGCCGCTCGCACCGGTGGCGTACCTGATGGGCGTGATGATCGTGACCGCCGCGCTCATCCACCTGGCGCTGATCTTCGTGCCGCACCGCGCCGACGACGGCAAGACCATCATCTGAACCGCGCATGACCGAAGCATTGACCGGCCTGGGGGTGATGATGCTGCTCGCATTCATGCGCGTGCCGATCGCCATCGCGATGGGGCTGGTCGGTTTTCTCGGCCTGTGGTGGATGCGCGGCGTGGGGCCGTCGCTGGCTTCAGCGACGACGGTGGTCTACGAATCGGGTTTCCAGTACACGCTGTCGGTGGTGCCGCTGTTCATCCTGATGGGCAACTTCGTCACGCGCGCGGGCATGTCCAAGGAGTTGTACCGCGCCGCCTACACCTTCGTAGGCCACCTGCGCGGCGGGTTGGCGATGGCGTCGGTGATGGCGTGCGCCGGCTTCGGTGCGATCTGCGGTTCATCGATCGCGACCGCCGCGACGATGACCAAGGTGGCCTACCCGTCGATGCGCGACCACCACTATTCCGACGAACTTGCGGTCGGCGCGATCGCGTCGGGCGGCACGCTGGGCATCCTGATTCCGCCGTCGACCATCATGGTGATCTACGGCATCATGACCGAAACGAACATCGGCAAGCTCTTCGCCGCCGGCGTGCTGCCGGGCCTGCTCGCCGTCGTGTTGTTGTGCCTCGCGGTGCAATACGTCTGCTGGCGCGACCCCAAGGCCGGGCCGCCGGCCGAAAGCGCCACCTGGACGGAACGGCTGGTGGCAGTGAAAGGCGTGTGGGCAGTCGCGGTGTTGTTCATTGTCGTGATGGGTGGCATTTACGGCGGCGTGTTCACAGCGGCCGAAGGTGCTGGCATCGGCGCGTTCGGCGCGTTCTGTTTTGCGCTTGCGCGCCGCGTTCTGACTCCGAAGGTGTTGTTCGAGATCCTGGTCGACAGCGCACGCACCACCGGCATGCTGTTCATGATCCTGGTCGGCGCGCTGGTGTTCGCCAACTTCGTCAACTTCACGTCGATGCCGGGCGACCTGAAGGCGTT
>JANNKS010000414.1:0-6816 GCA_031396425.1 Rhizobacter sp.
CATTCGAGTGCGCTCCGAATACATTGCGTGGTTCGTGCAGTTTCTGCACAAGACGCTGCGGGACCATGGCGGGCGGTCCCTGGGTCAAGCTGATCTGCGCTACTGGCTGCTCGGTGCGGTGCTGGTGGCCAGCGGGCTGACGGGCCATGCGGTGTGGGAGTTCGTGAACCCCGTCTCGATGACGCAGCGCGCGCTGATCTTCGGCGGCACGCTGGCCTGGAGCGCGGCGGTGGCGGTGTTCCTGTTCGATCTGCTGATCGCACCGCGCGGCTGGTGCGGCAGTGTGTGCCCGATGGGCGCGGCGTATGCGCTGATCGGGCAGAAGAGCCTGCTGCGCGTTTCCGCCCGCCACGCGAGCCGCTGCAACGACTGCGCCGACTGCTACGCGGTCTGCCCCGAACCCCAGGTCATCATGCTGCCGCTCAAGGGCAAGGGCGGTGCCGGGCCGGTCATCATCGACCGTGAATGCACCAACTGCGGCCGCTGCATCGACGTCTGCGGCCCGGATGTTTTTCGCTTCACCCATCGTTTTGCCACGAGGAGAGACTGATCATGGAAATGCTGCGCACGCTTGCCAAGGTGGTGCTGGCCGTCGGGATGTTCTGGCTCGGCGCGCAAATGGCGCCCGCGGCCGATGCGCCGGCTTCGGCCGAGCCCGTCAAGCTCAAGAGCCTGCGCGGCGGCACGCCGGTGAACCAGGACAATCCGCCCAGTGCCTCGCACCAGGAACGCGACCACGCCGTCTCCGAGCGCGACTTCGTGCAGCAGCCACCGCTCATCCCGCACACCACGGCGAACTACCAGATCACGAAGAACTTCAACAAGTGCATGGACTGCCATGCCTGGCAGAAGGCGAAGGCGAGCGGCGCCGTCAAGGTCAGCGTGACGCATTTCCGAACCAGCCAGGGCCAGGAACTCGACAGCATCAGCCCGAGGCGCTACTTCTGCACCCAGTGCCACGTTGCGCAGACCGATGCCAAGCCGCTGGTGGAAAACACCTTCCAGCGCGCCCGTGGCCTGCAGTGACCTGGCCTGCAGTGATCTGATTCGACCCGACTCGAGGTGATGCGACATGGCTGACGACAACAACAACGACACGCGCCCGGTGCCGGGCGAGCGCAAGGCGGGCCTGTGGGCCTGGGTGTGGGGCCTGGCCAGCGGCACCGCGGGCATCGCGTTCGTGCTCGGCATTTTGTTCTGGGGCGGTTTCAACACCGCGATGGAGTGGACGAACCGCGAGGCGTTCTGCATTTCGTGCCACGAGATGAAGGAGAACGTCTTCGTCGAATACCGCAACACGATCCACTACCAGAACCGCACCGGCGTGCGCGCCACCTGCCCCGACTGCCACGTGCCCAAGGAGTGGGGCCCGAAGATCGTCCGCAAGATCCAGGCGAGCAACGAGTTGTGGCACAAGATGCTGGGCTCGATCGACACGCCGGAAAAGTTCGCCGCCAAGCGCGCCCAACTGGCGAGCAACGAGTGGGCGCGCATGAAAAGCAACGACAGCCAGGAATGCCGCAACTGCCACGACTACACCTTCATGGACTACGCCGAACAGAACCGCCGTTCGGCCACCAAGCACCAGGTCGCGTTCAACGAGGGTCAGACCTGCATCGATTGCCACAAGGGCATCGCGCACACGCTGCCGCCGATCGAACAGCACATCGGTACGCCCAAGGAGGCGCCGGCCGAGATGCCTGCGACGCAAGCCCCTGCCGTGGCTGCGCCGGCATCGAGGTAGGGCTAGCGCGGCGTTGCGATCGGCATCGCCACTGTGATCGCCCCCACGGGGCATGGTGCAACGCAGTCGCCGCAACCCGTGCAGGTGTTTGCGTCGACCACGGGCTGCGCCACACTGCCCAGCAGCGGGCGGAAGCGGATCGCCTGCGCCTCGCACAGCTCGCCGCAGACGCGACATTCGATGCGCCGGTGGGCCAGGCATGCAGTGCCGATCGTGGCCTTGATTGACCAGGGCGGCTGTGTCATCGGGCGCGACAAGGCGGGCGTGGCGCAGGCGCGCACGCAGTCGCCGCAGAAGGTGCAGCCGCGCTGCTCGAAGCTGACTTGCGGATAGCCGCCGTCACCCGACACCAGCACCTGTTGCGGGCAGGCTTTCACGCAATCGCCGCAGCGTGTGCATGCCTGCGCGAACTCCGCCTCGGCGACAGCCCACGGCGGCCGCGACAGCTCGCGCAGCTCAGCTGCCCCGGCCGCGGCGAGCTGCCCGCGCAGGAACGAACGTCGGCGTGGGTTCACGGCCTTGCGTCAGACGCGCGCCGGCAGCGGAGCCCGCGAGCAGCTATCCATCCTCGTTGCAGGCGCGCGCAGCGTTCGACCACGGCGGCTTTCAGCCGAACAGCAAGCGCGACGGCGCAGCGGTCGCCGCAGCGTGGCGCCCGGCGCGATCGGGCAGGGGCGCACCGTCGTGTGATTTCGGTTCACGCATCATTTCTCCCGTGGCGCCTGGTGCGTGCGATGCTAGACCCGCAATGGGCGGGAATCAAGCCGCGCCGAATGACAGCCGCGCCGAATGCAGCACTTGCCCACACGGGACCGTTGTCGATGGTCGTGGCGCGAAAGGGGGCGAACCGCGGTGGATCAGCCCACCAGCGGATACGTTGCCAGGCGGCTGGAATCGACGATGCGGATGTCGCGCGTGCCGATCTCGATCAGGCCGGCGCCTTGCAGCTGGTGCAGCACGCGCGAGAAGTACTCTGGCGTGAGCGACAACAGCGACGCGATCGTGGCGCAGCCGAACCGCAGTGAAACGGTGAGGGCCGCGCGGTTCGGGATGTTCGCCATGACTTCGCTGTCCTGCAGGTAGGCGATCACGCGTTGCATGCCGCTTTGCAGCGCGGATGCCTCGACATCGTGCACCAGGCCATTGTGCCGGCGCGAGATGCAGGCCAGCATGCGCAACGCGAGGCGTGGGTCAGCTTCAATCTCCGCCAACACGGCGCGCCTGCCGACGCTCAACAGCAGGCTGTCGCCGAGCGCCTGGGCGTTGACGATGCTCGTTTCTCCGGTGAACAGCATGGCTTCGGCAAAGCAGTTGCCCGGCCCGACGAGCTCGATCACCTTCTCCTGCCCGGAGCGCGAGACCAGGTACAGCCTGACCTGGCCGGTCACCGTGACTTGAAACTCCTCACAGGGTTCACTGGCGCGAAATACCATGTCGCCACGTCGCAAGTGGCGCAATCGGCTGCCGGTCGCCAGCCGAGCCAACGCCGGCGCCTTCGTTTCGTTGAACAGAGGCAATTCCGACAAGTAGCGCGGGATGTCGAAGTGTGTGGTGTCCACCGTGGCTCCTCGACGATCGGGCGGGCAATGGCCCCAGGTGCTGACAGCGGTTCAACCAGCGGGTTGATACGCGGCCAGGCGCTTCGAATCGAGGATGCGGATGTCGCGCTTGTCGATCTCGATCAGGCCGGCCGCTTCGAGCTCGTGCAGCACGCGCGAGAAGTATTCCGGCGTGAGCGACAGGCGCGAGGCGACGGTGGCCTTGCTGACCGGCAGCGACACGGTGACCGCAGCGGCGGCGGTGCTGTCCGCGCCGTCCTGGTCGCGCAGCAGGTAGCCGATGACGCGCTGCAAGCCGCTGTGCAATGCGTAGCCCTCGACGTCGCGCACCAGGCCGTGCAGGCGGCGCGAAATGCCCGCCAGCATGCGCAGTGCAAAGCGCGGGTCGTGGCCGATCTCGGCGAGCACCGCCTTCTTGCTCACCGTCAGCAGCAGCGTATCGGTGAGCGCCTGGGCGTTGATGATGTAGGGTCGGCCGGTGAACATGATCGCCTCGGCAAAACTGTTGCCCGGGCCGATCAGTTCGATGACCTTTTCCTGGCCGGCCGGCGAAATCGCAAACAGCTTGATCTGCCCCATCGCGGTGACGTGGAACTCCTCGCATGGCTGGCCGACGTGGAACACCATGTCACCGCGCGCCAGCCGACGCAGCTGGCAGCCTTCGGCCAGGCGTTGCAGTTCCGCAGGGCTCATTTCCTGGAACAGCGGCAACACCGACAAATAGCGCGGCAGGTCGAAGCTCCTGGCTTCCACGGCGTCTCCTGGGGCGGGTTCGAATGCGCGGATTGTCGGAGCGGCGCATCAGGCACTGCTTGATACGCGTCAAGGCGCGCCCGTCCGGCTGGGCCGGGACAACCCTTGGTGCGGAGCCGGCGCGGCCCCTCGGTGCCTCAGAGCAGCAGCACCAGTGCCGTCAGCAGGCCGGCGCCGAGCAGGTTGTGCAGCAGTGCGAGCACCAGGGGCAGCGAGCCGAGCACCATCGCAGACCCGACCGCGACCTGGGCGACCAGAATGAACATCAGCGCTGCGGCGCTGCGTCTACGGCCGTGCCGCCAGGCGACAACGGCCAGCGGCAGCACCACCAGCACCACCGCGACCGCAAGGCAGCGGTGCAGCGCGTGCGCCAGTGCGCCGTCGGGGTTGACCGGTGGCAGCGCCGACAGCACCGGTTCGCGCCATGGGTTCAGCGTGTCCCAGCCCGTGTCCCAGCCGATAGTGCGCGCGGCCTGCATGCAGTCGGCCCAGGTGCCGCAACTCAGGCCCGCGAACGAAGCGCTGACCAACCCGCCGAGCGCGAGCTGCGCCACCAGCATGCACAGCGCCACGAGCACCCAGCCGCGCAGCTTCGGCGTGCGGACGGGCTCATCGAGCGCCAGGCCCGCCAGCGCGAGTCGTGCGCACAGCGCCAGCATCGCGAAGCCGCCCAGCAGGTTGCCCAGCGTGACCGCGGGCACGCGCGCCATGCTGCTCCAGCGCCCGAGCACGGCCAGGGCCAGGGCGAGCACCAGCAGCGCAAGCGCCATCGCGCCTTCAGCGCGCAGCACCGGCCCGCCGCTGAAGCAGACCGCCACCATCAGCAGCACGAGCAGCACGAGCAGCAGCGCGATCACCGCCACGACCCGGTGCGCCAGGCGCGCCGCCGCGGTGGCGGTCTGCACCTCGGCGCTGACGGCAACGCCCTGCTGCAACTGGCGCAGGCTCTGGCCATAACACTGCGGCCAGTCGGCGCAGCCGAAGCCGGCCTTGTCCAGGCGCAGGTAAGCCGACAGGCTGGTCACGGCCAGCACCATCACCGCGCACAACCCGGCGAGGCGGCGCAGCAGCTGAAGGCGTTGAGCGACGGAAATCATGGTGCGGGCGCGCGGCAGCGATGCCCACGCGGCGCGGATGGTAGCGCGCGTTGCAGCGCCCGCGACGAGCACGACGCGAACGCGATTCACAACCGCTTGCATTCTTGAACTGGTTCAAGTCAAGCCAAGGCCTGCGTCCGCAGAATCGTCACCACTTGAACCGCGCCTGCCCCACGCCCCGGTGCAGCCGCCAAACCTGGAGACGTCATGAGCGACCCGAATTCCGCGAACGACCCCGTGCCGCTGATGCAGCAACTGCTCGACAACCCGTTCCTGCTGCTGTTTCTCGGCGTGATGATTCCCATGCTGGTCTACACGCTGTGGGGTGTCATCGACATCCTGACGATTCCGCTGGCCAAGTAGCCCGCGCCGCCTGACTTCACCGACCCGAGGAACACCCCATGAGTGCCATCCTGCCCCCATCAGAACGACTGTGGTGGAAACACCCGCTCGACCGCGTCGAAGGCACCTGGATCGCCATCGCGCTGGTGTGGTGCCTGACGATGTTCGCGATGATGGTCGGCTGGCACATGTACGGCAAGCAGAACCTGTCGACCGAAACCTACCGGACGACGCCTGAAAAATTCTCGGCCAAGGCGCAGGCAGTGGTCGACAAGTACACGGTGCGAACCGAGACCGCCGACAAGATTCCGGTCGTGGCCCCTCCTGCCGGCAGTGACGTCTACATGATCGCGCGGCTGTGGAACTTCTGGCCGATCATCGAGCTGGAGAAAGACAAGACCTACAAGCTGCACCTGACGTCGATGGACTACAACCACGGCTTCTCGCTGCAGCCGGCCAACATCAACATCCAGATCGTGCCCGGCTACGAACACGTGGTGACGGTGACGCCCAACCAATCCGGCACCTACTCGGTGGTGTGCAACGAATTCTGTGGCATCAACCATCACACGATGGTCGGCCGCATCTACGTCAAGTGAGCGGAGACTCGACCATGGCAAACGCTACAAGCGCAGTTATAACAAGCTATCGCACCTGCCCGCGCTCGGGGCTGCAATTCGAAGCCAACGCCGAGAAGCTGATGCTCGCCAACGCCGTTGCGGCGGTGGTGTTCCTGCTCATCGGCGGCATTCTCGCGGTCGGCGTGGTGCTGACGCGCTGGCCCGCGGTGCACTGGCTCGAGGCCGACACCTTCTACCAGGTGCTCACGGCGCACGGCATCGACATGCTGATCTTCTGGATCATCTTCTTCGAGATCGCGGTGCTCTACTTCTGTTCGTCGACGCTGCTGCGCTGTCGACTCGCGACGCCGAACCTCGCTTGGCTCGCGTTCGCGCTGATGCTGATCGGCGCGGTGACGAACAACGTGGCCGTGTACCAGGGCGGCTCCAGCGTGATGATGACGTCCTACGTGCCGATGATGGCCGCGCCGTCGTTCTACCTCGGCTTGATCCTGTTCGCGGTCGGCGCACTGATCGGCTGCTTCGTGTTCCTGGGCACGTTGGTGATCGCCAAGCGCGACAAGACCTACCAGGGCTCGGTGCCGCTGGTGACCTTCGGCGCCATCACCGCCTGCATCATCGCGGTGTTCACGATCGCTTCGGGCGCGATCATCCTGATCCCGACCTTCCTGATGTCGGTGGGCATCGTCAAGGAAGTCGACCCGCTCATCTACCGCACCATCTGGTGGGCCTTCGGCCAC
>JANNKS010000486.1:0-1669 GCA_031396425.1 Rhizobacter sp.
CTCAGCTCAGTTCGATTCCTTGATCAGCCGACCGCTCGCCGATTGAATCGGCCGGGCATTCATCGGGTACAGGCGCGAGAACACGCCGATCTGGTCGGCCGAAATCTGCACCGGCTCTTTCATCACCATCCACAGCACACCCTCGCTGCAAGGCGGCGTGGTGAGCGAACCCATGTAGGTGAAGTAGCTGCGGTCGGTGGGCAGCAGCACGCTCATGTCGAGCGCCACCTTGGCCGGCACTTCTTCGCCCTTTTCGAGCGGCAGGTTGTTCCAGATCGTTTGCACCAGCGGGTGCGCGCTGCCGCGGTCGAGCAGCACGGCGATCACCGCCAGGCGCCCTTCCGCATCCTTGTGCACCAGGTGCGCCACCATGTCGAACTGGCGGCCGTTGATGCGTTCTTCCGAGGGACGATGAAAATGGAACTGGATCAGTTCGTAGCGCCGCCCGATCACCTCGATGGTGTTGCCCGCCGCCACGTTCACCTGCACGGTGTGGCCGTTGTCGATGACGCGAAAACTGCCGGGACGATAGTCGATCTGCACCGGGTCGAGCTGCACCTTCACGCCATCCCGAATGTCGATCGGGCTCTGGCGCAAGCCGGTGGAACATTTGGTGAATTCGGGTTTCAGGCCGCCCCAGCTCTTCGGGCCCGCGTCGCCCTCATAGGCCCAATGCGGCGAATGACCGGCGCCGGCATGCGTAGCCGCAGCGGGCTTTTTCCGCGCCCCATGCGCCGCAGATGCCTTCGCCGTCCTGGCCGCGGGCGACACCGCTGGCGCATGCGCGGTGACGCGCATCACATGCGGATCGTTCGCCTTCGAAGCACCCAGCCGCTCGGCCAGGCGTTCGCGCAGACTGTCCATCGGGTCATCACGCTGAGGGCCTTCCTTGGCGTTGCGGCGCCCCGTCGATTCCGATCTTGTTTGCGCTTTCGGTTCCCCTTTTGCATCCGCCTTGTCCCCAGGTTCCCTGGTTTCCTTGCCCGCCTTCGGCGCGCTGGCCCGCGAAGGTCTGGCCGCCGGCGCATCGTCATCCACTTCTTCGGCGGCCGGCTTGGCGGCACGGCCCTTCTTGGCGCCCGGTGCCTTTTCCGGCAGTGCATCGGGGTCCACAGCACTGGCCTTGTCGCGGCCGGGCGCTGCCGCCTTTGCTTCCGGTGCCTTCTTGGCCGCGGCAGGCTTGGCCTCGTCCGCTGGAGCATCGGCTGCGCGCACCGCCGGCGTCGCACATGCCAGCGCGAGGCCAGTCAGCGCAACGCGGGCCAAGGCAGTCGCAAATCGTTGCAAACGGCAGAGGAAGAGGGTGGGCATCGTGCGTCTCCAGGCGTGAGCCGCCCTGAAAGGGGGCTGCGCCACGGATATCGGCACGAATAGCGCCAACTTGAGGTTGCGGCCACGCCGCCGTGCTCAACTCACCTTGGGTTTGACCCAGATCCAGGCGACGATGCCGACGCAAAGCATGCCCAGCGACGTGACCGCCAGCGCCACGGTGGAATGCATCACGAGAGGCGATATCACGCCGGCCACCAGCGCATTCGCCAGGCTGCCCACGCACCGCCGTGCCGGCATTGTTGATAAGAATGTGCGCCCCGCCGAAGCGCGCAATGACGTCCTTTTCGAGCTTGGCGACCTGGGCCTCTTCGCGCACGTCCGCCACGAAGATCTCGCT
>JANNKS010000488.1:0-2801 GCA_031396425.1 Rhizobacter sp.
CGAGATTCTGCTGTCGATGGAGGAGGGGCTGAAGTTCCAGGGCAAGTCGGCCAAGATCAATGCCAAGGTGGTTTGGGAGACCTGGAAGGAACTGCCCAAGTACTGGGTCACGTCGGTGCGCAGCTCGCTGGTGGGGATATGGATGGGCATCACGCCGGGCGGGGCCACGCCGGCGTCGTTCATGAGCTACGGCCTGGCGAAGAAGATGTCGAAGAATGGTTCGAAGTTCGGCACCGGGGAAATTGAAGGCGTGATCGCGCCCGAGACAGCCGCGCACGCTGCCGGCACGAGCGCTCTGCTGCCGATGTTGGCGCTGGGCATCCCGGGTTCGCCGACCGCTGCAGTGCTGCTCGGTGGCCTGCTGATCTGGGGCCTGCAACCCGGCCCTTTGCTGTTCGTTGAACAGAAAGACTTCGTCTGGGGCCTGATTGCCAGCATGTATCTGGGCAACCTGGTGGGCCTGATCGTCGTGCTGACCACCGTGCCGCTGTTCGCGTCGATCCTGCGCATTCCGTTCTCCATCATCGCGCCGGTCATCATCGTGATCTGCGCCATCGGCGCCTACACCGTGCACAGCGCGATGCTCGACGTCTGGTTCATGCTCGGCTTCGGTGTCATCGGCTACGTTTTCAAGAAGCTCGACTACCCGCTGGCACCGCTGGTGCTGGCGTTGGTACTGGGCGACAAGGCGGAAGACTCGTTCCGCCAGGCCATGCTCGTCTCGCAGGGCGAAGTCTCCATCATGTGGGCGAACCCGCTGGTGGCGAGCATCACCACGCTTGCCATGATCATGCTACTGTGGCCACTGATCTCGAAGGCGCTCGCCGTGATTCGGCCGCGCCGGCCGGACGCCCTCGCCGCGCAACGGCCGATTGATTGACCGACGATTGACCGAAGGGGAATCGACATGCCTGTCATCGCACTCACGCAAGGAATGGGCTCGCTGGCCCAGGATGTTGCCGAGCAGTTGGCTGCGGAACTGAAACTCGCGACGCTGCAACACGAAGTGGCCGCGCGGGTCGCCGAAAAGATGCACGTTTCCAAGAGCCTGATCAGCCGGTTGCGCACCGGCAAGGCGGGCGTGATCGAGCGCCTCACGGCCGATCGCGACAGCATGGCCGTCTATACAGCGGAAGAGGTTCTCGAGACCGCGGCGCGCGGCAATGTCGTGTTGCGTGGCTGGGGTGCGACCTGCTTGCTGCGCCCGGTGCCGCACGTGCCCTGCGTGCGCATCATGCGGCCGTTTGCCAAGCGCGTTGAATGGCTGATGGCTGAACTCGACACCGACGACATCGCGCTGGCCGAAGCCGAGATTCACCGCAGCGACAACGCCAACGCCGCACGCATTCACTAGCAGTTAGCAGTACACTCGGGCGATCCGGTGCAGTTCGACCTGGTGATCAACACCGATCGCCTCTCGGTCGACACCTGCGTGCAACATATCAAGGACTAGTTGGCGCGCCCCGAGTTTGCCGAGACCGATGCGTCGAGGGCGTTGCTGCAGGGCCTGGCGCTGAGCGCGCATGTGCGGGCAGCGTTGAAATCCCATGACGACACGAGCGCGGTCGATGTCACGATCGAGTGCAGCGTGGGGGCGGTCGCGCTCAAAGGCATCGTCTTCAACGTCGTTGAGCGCGCCGCCGCGGAGCAGGTGGCGGCTGCCGTGCCGGGGGTTCGCGCCGTGGACAACCAGCTCAGCGTGATGACCCGATCACGCATCTTCGCCGCGGCCAAGACCTGAGCGCCGGCCCCGCGGGCGCCGTGTGCGGCTCAGATCTTGCCGCGCTGCTTCAGGCGGCTGAGGGTTTCGGCGGAGAGGTTCAGGTAGGTGGCCAGTTCCTTCTTCGGAATCCGGTCCGCCAGTTCCGGGTGCTTGCGTTCGAAGCGGTGCACGCGCCCCGGCGCGTCGAGCAAGTGCAAGGTGATCGTGTGCGCCATGATCTCACTCATCAGGCGCATCACTTCGTATTCGAAATTCGCCTTGAACTTGGGGTGCTCGTCCATGAAAGCCACCCAGGCCGGCATCGGAAGTTTCGCAACGCGCGTCTTGGTGACACACACGATGCTGTACGGCGTGGGCGTATTCAGCCGCCAGGCAGCGTAGCTCGTTTCCAGGTCGCGCGTGTCGGCAAAGCGAAGGATCATCTCCTTCCCTTCGGCATTCGTGACGACGCGCTTGAGCAGCCCATCGAGCACGAAGTACTGTTCCATCTCGTGCACGCCTTGTTGCAGCAGCACGTCGCCCTTGTGGCAGTCGACGATCAGCAGCTGCTGTTCAAGCACGCCGCGTTCATCATCCGTCATTTCCTTGAGAACAACGTTCTGCTTGAGCTGAACGCGAATGACGTTGCGTTCGCTGTGTTTGTCCAGCAAGGTCGAGATCATCGGGTCTGCAGGCAGGACTGGGCGCGGCATCGGCTCGCGCCGGGCACTTACGTTTCAAGAATTCGAAACTTGACCGTGGTCAACGGCAAAACGGACAAGCGATTCCTATCATAAGTCCGACTCACATTGCTCGCCGCTGCACTCGCGCGTTCTGAGCGACACGGTCATTGCGTTCGCCGCCCGTACTGCAATCCATCCGACCCGCAGGAGACTCTCATGTCCGCTGAACTCAAACCCGCCCCGGCGAGCACCGCCGCCGCCCCTTCAGGACCTCTCACCGACGGATTTCATCTGGTCATCGATGCGCTGAAACTCAACGGCATCGACACGATCTTCGGGCTGCCTGGCATTCCGATCACCGACCTCACCCGCATGGCGCAGGCCGAAGGCATGCGCGTCATCTCGTTCCGGCACGA
>JANNKS010000542.1:0-2115 GCA_031396425.1 Rhizobacter sp.
GGCGGTCGGCCGCAAAGCCACCGCGCAGGGCCAGACCAATCGGCGGCCCGCCACCGGCCAGGCAGCGTTGCCAATTCGGCAGCCAGTCCGCCAGGGCGGGGGTATCGGCCACTGTTGTGGCAGCGCGTAGACACGCGTCGATGGCGGGGTGCATGGGGAAGCTCGTGGCGGGGCTCATGGGCCAACAATGGATGTCGCCGCAGGCGGCGATTGTGCCGGCGCGAAGCACTGTAGCGACGCCCTGGGCGGCGTTGACTGGTGCAAACCCCGACAGCGCCTGTCGCCAACAGGACTCCGAACGACCCGTCGCCGCGCCATACTGTTCCTCTGAACGACGATGCGTCTGTGCGGTGATCGGCAACAGCCCGGTACAGCCATCCGCACCCGCCGCACTGCCCCGCCTGCCCCCCCGGAGACCACCCACCATGAGCAAGACACCTTCTTCCGCTTCGTCCTTCGGACTGAACCCCAACGACGCGTTGAACGACCTGCGCATGTCCGACAAGGCGATGCCCCTGTACGAACACGTCAAGCGCTTCATCGCCGAAACGGTCGAGCCGATGAGCGAGAAGTACAGCGCCCTCGGCGAAGGCCGCGTCGGCGAGGCGCGCTGGCAATACGCGCCCGGGCAGCTCGAGCTGCTCGGCGCGGCGAAGGAGCAGGCCAAGAAGGAAGGCCTGTGGAACTTCTTCCTGCCCGATGCCGACACGGGCGAGGGCCTGTCGAATCTCGACTACGCCTTCATCGCCGCTGAGCTGGGCAAAAATCCGCTCGCTTCAGAATGCATGAACTGCTCGGCGCCCGACACCGGCAACATGGAGGTGCTGGAGCGTGTGGGCACGCCGGCGCAGAAAGAGCGCTGGCTCAAGCCGCTGCTGAACGGCGAGATCCGTTCGGCGTACGCGATGACCGAGGTGCACCACGCCTCGTCGGACGCGAAGAACATCGCCACCTCGGCGGTGCTGGACGGCGACGAGTGGGTCATCAACGGCGAGAAGCACTACATCTCCGGCGCCGGCAGCCCGCGCTGCAAGATCCTGATCACGATGGTGCGCACCAGCCCCGACGCCGCGCCGCACAAGCAGCAGTCGATGATCCTGGTGCCCAAGGACACGCCGGGGGTGAAGATTCTCGGCGCGATGCACGTGTTCGCCGAAGACCATGCGCCGCACGGCCACATGCACATCCTGTACGACAACGTGCGCGTGCCCAAGGCCAACATCCTGCTGGGCGAAGGGCGCGGCTTCGAGATCTCGCAGCTGCGCCTCGGGCCGGGCCGCATCCACCATTGCATGCGCTCGATCGGTGCAGCCGAGAAGGCGCTCGACCTGATGGTCGAGCGCGGCCTGTCGCGCAAGGCTTTCGGGAAGCAGCTGGTCTGGCTCGGTGGCAATGTCGAAATCATCTCGCGCGCGCGGATCGAGATCGAATCCATGCGCCTGATGGTGCTCAAGGCCGCCAAGGCGATGGACGTGCTGGGCAACCGCGAGGCGCGGCTGTGGGTGCACATGGTCAAGGCGATGGTGCCCGAACGCGTCTGCCAGATCATCGACCAGGCGATCCAGATGCACGGCGCCTTGGGCGTGTCGCAGAAGACGCCGCTCGCGCACATGTACGCCCAGCAACGCACCTTGCGGCTGGCCGACGGGCCCGACGAGGTGCACCATCTGGTGGTGGGCCGCAACGAGCTGCGCATGCGCGAGGGCGGCGAGGAAGACCCGGCGATGGCGGCGACGTTTCGCAGCTGAGCACCCGCGCCCCCGACGCGCGCGCCTGACCCCACCCCGGAGAGCCCCATGGACCTGAGCTATTCCCCCGAAGAGCTGGTGTTTCGCGACCAGGTGCGTGCCTGGCTGGAGGCGAACCTGCCCGGCGACATTCGCGACAAGGTGGTCGGCTACCACGGCCTGAGCAAAGAGGACATCGTGCGCTGGCACCGCATCCTGGCCGCCCAGGGCTGGTCGGTGCCGCATTGGCCGGTGGAGTGGGGTGGCACCGGCTGGAACATCACGCAGCGCTACCTGTACGACGAACAGTTCGGCCTGGCCGGTGCACCGGGGCTGCCACCGTTCGGGCCCAGCATGTGCGCTTCGGTGCTGTTGCGCTTCGGCACGC
>JANNKS010000547.1:0-6634 GCA_031396425.1 Rhizobacter sp.
CTGCCGACGATGTCTCGATCAGCGTCGCGATCGACTGCACCCGGCGTTCGAGCTGCTCGCGATCCTGCGCCGCGGCGGCACCGGCGAGCGAGCCGAGCAGCACCACCGCAAGGACACGGCGCAGCGCCGCCGTGACCCACCCTCGAGGCCACAAAATGAACGCCGATGTCGTCATGGTGATTTTCCGGTGGGCTGCGGCGCGGTGACTCCCGCCACCGACAGGGCGCGCTGCAGGAACAGCGTCGCGTTGCGGATGTGAATCAGGGCCTGGGCGGTGTCGCCGGTCTGCAACTGCAGCAGCGCCTGCTGGTGCAAGGCGCCGCTCGCTTCGCCGAATCGTTCGATCTGCGCCAGCGCTTCCGGGCGCGGCTTGAGGTCGCGAATGGCCAGCGGCAGCAGTTCGGCAAAACCGCGGTGGCGCGCGAGTTCCTGCGCAAACTCCTCGGCCGGGTTCGAGGCACGCACGGTGTAGTCGATGGTGGTCGCGTGCAGGCTGCGGTTCATGCCGGCCAGCACATGGCCTTCGGCCTGCACCAGCGTCTGGTTGGCCGCGTCGAAGCGCCCTTCCTGCGCCTGCTGGCGCGAGGTGCCGAGCAGGCCCATCGCGGCCGTCAGGTCCTCACTGTCGAGCCCGGAGAAGGTGCCGGCACGCGCACGCCACGCGTCGATCAGCCGCTCCAGAGCACTGCTGAGCTGGTCGTGGCGCTGCCGCGCCGCATCCTGGCGGGCCGGCGCATCGGGCGCGAGCCGGCGCGCCAGCGCGACGTGACGCAATGCGTCGTCGGCGTTCCGGCGCGCGCCGGCCAGGTCACCGCGGGCGAGCAACTCTTCGGCGAGCGCCTGGTGGACCCGACCTTCGTCGAGGTGGCCCACGGCTTCGGCATTGCCGCTCGCAATGATGCGCTGCGCCGCCGGCGAATCCGAGATCAGCCTGGCGACCAGGCGGATCTTCTGCTCGACCTGCACGCGTGCGCTGGCGTCATCCGCTGCACCCACGGGTGCGGCGCCAAGAAACAGCGCAGCAGCGGCGGTCACCGCGCTGGCGGCCCGCAGCACACCGGCGCACCCGGCGTCATTCACGGCTTGCGCTCCTCCGCGATCACCGCCTCGGTCTTCTTCTTCGAGTGGCACAGGCGGCATTCCGACACTGGGAACGCGACCTTGCCGTGGCACACGCCGCATTTCTGCCCGAGCAGGATGGCCGCCATGCTGATCTGGTTCGCGCCCTTCTGCGGCACGAAGATCGCAGGGTGGCAGTTCGAGCAGTCGAGCCATTCGGTGTGCTGCTTGTGCGGATACACCACGTCGGGCATCGAGCCCTTGACCTCGCGCACGATGTTCAGATCCATCACCACCGCCGGCGCGCCCGGGTCGAGCCGGTCCCAGCGCGGCGTGATGCCCTTGCTGTCGAGCGACTTCACCCAGTCGACGTGGTTTCCGACGAAGCTCTTGGGCAATTCGGCGAAGGCCACCGCCGGGGGCTGCAGCTGCAGCGTCATGTCGTTGGTCGGGTCGTGGATACCCGAGTCCACCGCTGGCCGGTTGAAGCGGCCGATCGGCTTGAGCAGGCGGTTGAAGGCGTTCACTTCGGGCGTGGCCGGTGGGTTGGGCCCGGCAGCGCGCGCCGGCGCAATGGCGGCCACCGCCTGCGCGGGCGGCGCCGCAGCCGCAGCCGGGGCGGTTGTTGATTTGACCGGCACGGCACCGGCCGGCGGCGCCGACACATCGGCCGGGCCGGCATTGCCCGGCGCCGCAGCCGCGGATGTTGCGGGTGGCCTGGCCGCCAGGGCCGGCGGCGCCGCTGCTGCGCGGGCGGCCGTTCCCGCCGGGGCCGGGGCCGCCGCAACCGCTGCCGTTTTCGCGTCCGACTTTGCCGGCGCGGGCTTGGGCGCGGCGACCGCGGCGGTCTTGGTGGGCGCGCCGCCACTCATCATGTATTCGATCACCGCACGCAGTTGCGCCGCATCGAGATCGGCGCGCCCACCCTTCGGCGGCATGCCCTTCGCGGTGCCGGCGATCGCGCTCTTGACCAAGGCGTCGATGCCGGCCTTGGCGCGCGGCGCCCACATCGCACTGTCGCCGAACTTCGGCGCACCCAGCACGCCTGTGCCATGGCAGCCGGCGCAGCTGGCGTCGTAGACCGCTTTCGGGCCTCTATCCTGGGCTGCACTGTCCGCCGCCGCGCCCAGCAGTGCTGAGGCGAACGCGCTGGCGAGAATGAGCGATTTCATGTCGATCACCTCACTTCTTCGCCGCTGCGGGCGGTGCCGCCGCAGGCGGAGCTGCGCCTTTCGGGGGCGCCGCCGCAACGGGCGCCGACGCGGCCGGTGCCGCCGCCCTCAGCCGCTGCAATGTGCTCTCGTGAACTTGAGTCGGCGTGCCCGGCCGGCCGGAATGGCACAGGTTGCAGTTCTCCGACGACCAGGCGAGTTCACCGTTGTGGCACGCGCCGCAGAACTGGCCGTCAATGATCTTGACCATGTTGATCTGGTTGCCGCCGGCCTTGAACTCGAAACCCAGATCGGCGTGGCACACCTTGCAGCGAAACCGAACACGATGGAACCAGTGCGGAAACACCACCGGCCGCATGCCCGACGCGTCGGAGTAATTGTTCATCACGACGTCGCCGTACTCGGCGTGCACCGCGCGCGGCGCCAGGGCCCACACCAGCAGGACGGCGAACAGGCATGCCGCGAAGCGGCGCCAAGGGGGTTTCGTTCTGGACGGCAGGTTCAAGGCAGTCTCCGAAGGCATGGGGTGGCGTGCAATGCGGGTTCGACGTTGTGCGTCAGTAGCGGCGCTGCACATGGGCAAAGAGCGACGCGACGCTGCGCCCGTCGAAACGCACGAGACGGGCACTCAGGCGCGCCTCGAGCCGGCCGATGGTGTAGTCGAGCCGGTTTTCAACGGATTCGGTGATGCGTTCGCGCGGTGCATCGACGTCGCCGGCGGCTCGCCGCTCGAGCTGCTGGCTGTTCAGCGCCAACAGCGCGGTGTAGCGCAGGCGCGGCACGTCGAACGCGCGCTGGTGCTCGTAGCTCAGCGAGCCGCTGTAGAAGCGCTGCCAGCCGGCGCTGGCCTGGCGCGGGATACCGCTCAACACGTCGATCTGTGCGCTGTCGCTGCGAGTGGACTGCAGCGTCAGGTTGCCCGACCAGCTGGCGTGGCGCGAGAGCTGGGTGCGCCGACTCAATTGCAGGTTGACCAGCTGGAAGCTGCCACGCTCCTGCGCCCAGGTGCGTGAATCGCTCGCCGACAGGCCGGCATAACTCTGGCTCGCGGTGTCACCGCTGACCTGCCAGAACACACCCAGCGAATGGATCAGGGAGCGCGTCCACAGTTGGGCCTGCGAGTCGTGCAGCGCATTCACGCCCTGCGTCAGGTTGAACGACACGCTGTCGGTCTCGCGCAATGAAATGCTGCGCGACAGGCCATGCGCGGCCTGCGCGCCGAAGGTGCGGCGGTCGCCCGCATCGCTGCTGCGCGTGAGTCCCAGGCTCGCGCCCAGCGAGGGGGAGTAGCGCCATTCACCCACTGTCAGCCCTTCAGGCGTGTAGGTGACCGCGGCATTGCCGGTGGCGCTGTTCAACGCCGCCGCGCCGTCGGTGTCGGCCTGGGTCGCCGACAGCGCCGCCGCCAGGCGCCATTCGCGCGTCAGGTCCTGGGTCGCGCCGAGCGAGGCGTTCATGGTGCGCACATGCTGCTGCGCCGCGCCGCTGTCGGTGACCGCATCGACGAGGCGGACGCTGCCCGTCAGGTACATGGGCGAGGTCAGCGAATAGAGCGGTTCGCCTTCGCGCGGCCGCCAGGTCGCGAAACTCGACAGCTGGCGGATGTCGCTGGCGCTTTCAAACCGCGTCACCCCGGTGCCACTGCGCAACTGCAGGTCGTTCCAGGTGGCGAGCGTGTCGACGTGCAATGCGCTCGCGGGGTGGAAGCTGTGGCGCGCGGCGAGCATCGCCAGCCGGCTGGTGTCGTCGCTGTCGGTGCGGTCATTGCGCGTCAGCTGGCCGGACAGCTCGAACGAATGGTCGGCGAAATCGCGCAACGCGCTGGCGCGCAGGCTCGTCACGGTGTCCTCGGCGCCATCGCTGGCGCGCAGCCGGCTTTGCTCGAGGTTGCCCGTCACGCTGCCGCTGCCCGTCTCGGGCCGCCACGACTGGCTCAGGCTCAGGCGTTCGCTGCGGTAATCGGTGGCCAGCGTGTCGCCGCGCGTGCGGCTGTCGCTGACCTCGGCGCGCAACTCGAACGGAAAGCGGCTGACGGGAAAGACCGTCGCGGAAAAACGGCCAGTCAGCGCCGAGCTGTTGTTGCTGGTGGGTGGCGCGTCGGGGCCCCGCGTCGTGTCGCGCGCCACCAGCGTGCCCAGGCCGGCGCGCAACTGGATGAACCAGGGCTGCCAGACGTGGGTCGCGAAATCGATGTCGTTGAACACCAGCCCGAGCGACGTGCGCGTGCCGTCTTCGAGGCGCTGCCAGCGGGTGTCGAGCGAGACGCTGCCGCTGGTTTGAATCGGTGCGAGGCGCCATTCGATGCCGTTGCCGGCGGTCAGGGTCGGTGGTGCGGGCACGCTCGCGCTCTCGCCGGTAGGCGGGTCGGCTTCCGCCGCGCCGGGCCAATAGGGCGCCGCATCGGCGCTGCCGGCGCGCACCAGCAACACCACGGCCGCTGCGGTGTGCGCAAGGCGCCACACGAAGCGCGGGCCGGGGCGGCGGGTGGGGACAGGCCTGCGATGCTTGGGCACGCGATTTTCCCTCGTGTGCCGCCTGCACGCACGCCACCGGTCAGCCGGCACGCGCCTTCGGCACGGCCGCGGGCAGCGGGGCATACTGGGTCTCGTCGATTCGGATCGTCGTGGCGCGGCGCAGCTCGGCGATCAGCTGGCTCCAGCGCGCCTGCGCCTGTTCACGCCGCCAGAGCTCGGCGGCCCGCCCCTTCACCGGCTCGAATGCGCGTTGCAGTGCGGCGCGCCGGTTGTCCAGGCGAAGGATCACGACGCCTTCGAGCACCTGCACGGGTTCGGAGATCTCACGCTCCTTCAGCTTGTCGACCACACCGTGCAAGGCCTCGGGCAGCATGCCGCGATGCGTGTAGTCCATCTGGCCGCCCTTGTCGGCGGAACGGTCGCCCGAATGAAGCCGCGCCAGTTCGGCGAAGTCCGCTCCACCCCGCAAACGCTGGTGCAACTTGCGCGCCTCCGCGTGAGCGCTGTTCCACAACGCCTGCGGTGAGCTTGGATCGACCTTGAGCAGGATCACGCTCAGGCGCACCTGTTCGGGCTCGACGAACAATTCGCGGTGCTCTTCGTAGTACGCACGCACCACCGCCTCGGCGGGTTCGGGCACCGTCTTGACCACGGTGCCCAGGCGCTCGAGCAGGCTGTCTTCCTCCAGCCGCGGCCGCACCGAGGCGAGCATCTTCTCGCGGTTCGCCTGCCAGTTCGGGCTGCTCTTGTACTGGGCTTCGTAGCCGGCCAGGGTGGCGGCGATCTTGTCGCGGTCGGGCTGGACGCCGCGCCGGCGCGCTTCGTTCAACAGCAGGAAACGATTCACCAGGTCATCGCCGACTTCGCGCTGGAACTTCGCCAGTTCCGCCTCCGGTGGCTTGGCGTGGTAGTACTTGTTGCGCACCGCAACGGCCAGGGCGGTCTGGAAATCGGCAGCGCTGATGAGGCTGTCGCCCACGGTGGCAAAAGGCGCCGCGCCGCGCACAGGCGGCGGCGCCAACGCGCCTGCTGGCGCGGCCTTGCTCGACGAAGGCGCTGCTTCGCCGGCCTGCGCGGCATGCGGCCACGCCGAGCCGAAGGCCGCCGCCAACACCAAGCCCAGCGCGATGACCCCACACGAACCCGATGACATGGCAGACGCGCTCGTTTCGTGTTTCAAACACCGAAGGCGAGGCGCGGCGAACGCCGGCGCAGGCGCCTGCAGCCCCCGCAGCCGTCGGGTTACTTCACATGGCAGGAGGTGCACAACGCGCTGTTCGCATTCGAGATGCGCAGGAATGTCTCGCCCGCGACGCGGCCGGTGCCGGTGGGCCCCGCCTGACCGGTGGACACATGCGGGTCGTGGCAGCTGCCACATTCGACCAACGGCCCGGTGGCCACCGTCTCGCCGGGCCGCACGTACAGCGGCAGGTCGGTGCGCTGCTTGCCCGCGCCGCCGGTCTCGATCCAGAAAACCTGGTTGGCGTTGATCGTCTGGGTCTGCGGCAGCACGAAGTCGCCGTCGCGGCAGGTCCCGGTGACCGCTGTACCGGAGCCGGTCAAACCGCCACCGCAGAACTGAATTCCGATTGGGTGGTCGTTCGACAGGTCGGTGCCGATCAGCCCCGCAGCACTCGTCATGTTGCCCGCGGCGTTCGCGCCGCCGCCGGTCCAGGTGAACGCGCGGCCGCCATTGCCGCCGCCATCGGCGACGATGCCGCCGGACCCCGGCGCATTGATGATGTTGTCCATCGCCTGGGTGCCGTCGTGACACGACAGGCAGGCCAGCGAAATCGAGCCGACCGCCGCGACCGCTCCGTTCAGCGACGGCGTCTGCAACGAGGCATACGTCGTGTAGGTGCCGCCGCCCGCCGGCGTTCCGGCGGCGCCCAGGCGTTTGTTCCACAACGGCACCGGTGCGGTCGTGCT
>JANNKS010000551.1:0-2209 GCA_031396425.1 Rhizobacter sp.
GCCTTCGAGCTTGCCGACCACCGTGCCGGCGTGGATGTGGTCGACGCCCGCCATGCGCATCCACTTGCAGATCACGCGGAAGTTCATGCCGTGGTTCTTCTGCCGCGAGTAGGTGCTGTTGCCGGCGCGGTGCAGGTGCAGGATCATGTCGTTCTTGCGTGCCCACAGCGCCATGCTCTGGATCGCGGTGTAGCCGATCACCAGGTCGATCATGATGATCACGCTGCCCAGGCTTTTCGCGAACTCGGCACGCAGGTACATCTCTTCCATCGTGCCGGCGGTGACGTTGAGGTAGTGGCCCTTGACTTCGCCGCTGGCCGCGCTGGCCTTGTTGACCGCTTCCATGCAGTACAAAAAGCGGTCACGCCAGTGCATGAAGGGCTGCGAGTTGATGTTTTCGTCGTCCTTCATGAAGTCGAGGCCGCCCTTCAGGCCTTCGTAGACGACACGCCCGTAGTTGCGGCCGGAAAGACCGAGTTTCGGCTTGGTGGTGGCGCCGAGCAGCGGGCGGCCGAATTTGTCGAGCCGTTCGCGCTCGACAACCACGCCGGTGGCAGGGCCCTGAAAGGTCTTCAGGTAGGCCACCGGAATGCGCATGTCTTCCAGCCGCAGTGCCTTCACGGCCTTGAAGCCGAATACGTTTCCAATGATCGATGCGGTGAGGTTGGCGATGGAGCCGCCCTCGAACAGGTCGATGTCGTAGGCGATGTAGGCGAAGTACTGCGCTTCGGTCTTGGTGCCGGGGCCGGTGTTGGGCACGGCGTCGACGCGGTAGGCCTTGGCGCGGTACAGGTCACATGCGGTCAGGCGGTCGGTCCATACGACCGTCCAGGTCGCGGTGCTGGATTCACCGGCCACTGCGGCGGCGCATTCTTCTGAATCCACACCTTCTTGCGGCGTGATCCGGAACATCGCGATCAGGTCGGTGTCCTTGGGCACGTAGTCGGGCTGCCAATAGCCCATCTGCTTGTACTTGAGCACACCGGCGCTGTAGCGCTTCTTCGCGTCGGTGATGAGGCCTTCTTCGGCGGGTTTGTTCACGGCGGCTCCTTGGGTGGCGGCTGGGGCAATTCGGGATCGGTTGATGGCAATATAAGTCTATGAAAAGGTAAAGAATAGTCAGTTATTCTTCGCCAACAGATAAGAGAAACCTGAACTATGAACATCACGTTCCGGCAACTGCGGGTCTTCGTCGAGGTCGCTCAGCACCAAAGCATGGCCAGGGCGGCAGAAACCCTGCACTTGAGTGCCCCAGCGGTGTCGATGCAGATCAAGGAAGTCGAGGCCCATGTGGGGCTGTCGCTGTTCGACCGCCACGGGCGCCAGGTCTCACTGTCCACGGCGGGTGAGTACTTTCTCGTTCACGCCAGGCGGCTGCTCGCAGAGCTCAAGGAGGCTGACAACGCCATGGCACGCTTCAAGCGGCTCGAACACGGCCTGCTCACGATCGGCATCGTCAGTACAGCCAAATACTTCGTACCGCAATTGCTGGCCCGCTTCCACGAAGAACATCCCGGCATCGAAGTGCGCCTGCGCGTGGTGGGCAACCGCGGACAGCTGGTTTCGCTGATGGAAGCGGGTGAGGTGGATCTGTCGGTGATGGGCCGGCCGCCGAAGGAGATCGCAACCCGCGCCGAGTCGTTCGCTGCGCACCCTCTGGTGTTCGTGTGCCCGCCGGGGCATCCGCTGCTCGCCGTGGGGCACCCCCCGGTGGCGGCTCTGCAGGGTTATGCATTCATCGTGCGCGAGCAGGGCTCAGGAACGCGCGCGGCGATGGCAGGCTTTTTCGCGGAACATCGCTTCAACCCGCACATCACGATGGAGATGTCGAGCAACGAGACCATCAAACAGGCCGTGATGGCGGGCATGGGCCTGAGTTTCCTGTCGCTGCACACGATCGGGCTGGAGGTGCGCAGCGGTCTGATGCATGTGCTCGATGTCGAGGGCACGCCCGTCATGCGGATGTGGAACATCGTGCGGCTGCAGTCGAAAGTGCTGTCCCCTGCTGCCGAAGCGTTTCGCTACTTCATCATCGAACGCGGCGAAGCGCACCTCGTTGCCCATGACCAGGCGCTGCTGTCGAAACCGACGGCTTAGGGCAAGACTGATCAAGACCCCTGGCCCGGCAATTGCAGCGGTTTTGTCAGAGTAACAGCTTGAGGCTCGGCGATGAAGCAGCAGACACTGGCGATGGCGGCAGACCAAGGCG
>JANNKS010000387.1:0-7745 GCA_031396425.1 Rhizobacter sp.
CGGTTGCCGCGCGGGTCGGTCAACATGATGACGGTCGAGGATCCGATCGAGTACGCACTCGACGGCGTGGCGCAGACGCAGGTGAATCCGCGCATCGACCTCGACTTTGCGCTGGCGTTGCGCGCCATCCTGCGGCAGGACCCGGACGTGATCATGATCGGCGAAATCCGCGATTTCGAGACCGCCCAGATCGCCATCCAGGCTTCGCTCACCGGCCACCTGGTGTTGGCCACCTTGCACACCAACGACGCCGTGTCGGCCGTGACCCGACTCACCGACATGGGCGTGGAGCCGTTCCTGCTCAGCTCCAGCCTGCTGGGCGTGCTGGCGCAGCGCCTGGTGCGCAAGCTGTGCACCCACTGCCGCAAGCCCGACGGGCGCGGCCAGTACCACCCGGTGGGTTGCGCCGAATGCGGCCACACCGGCTACAAGGGACGTACCGGGGTGTATGAATTGATGGTGGCCGACGTGAACATCCGCGCGCTGGTGCACAACCACGCCTCCGAATCGCAATTGCTCGGCGCCGCCGAAGCGGGCGGTCTGCGGCTGATGCGCGAAGACGGCGCACGGCTGGTGGCGCAGGGCGTCACCTCACCCGAAGAAGTGCTGCGCGTGACACGAGACTGATCGTCCCGACCGAGTCGCGATGCCCGCCTATCGTTTCGAAGCGCTCGACGCCGCCGGCAAGTCGTCCACCGGCCTGCTCGAGGCGGACAACGCAAAGGCGGCCCGCTCCCAGCTGCGTGCCCAGGCGCTGGTGCCGCTGGCGGTGTCGCAAGTTGCCTCGTCGAACACGCAGAGCCCAGGCATGCGCGTCAAGCGCGGTGTGTTCAGCTCCACCGGCCTGGCCGTCTGGACGCGGCAGTTGGCGGGGTTGGTGGGTTCGGGCCTGCCGCTCGAACGCGCCCTGACCGCGCTCGGCGACGAGGCCGAAGACCCGCGTCAACGTGAGCTGGTGGCGCATTTGAAGAGCGAGGTCAACGCGGGTTCGCCCTTTGCACGTGCACTGTCGAGCTCGCCACGAGAATTCGACGAGGTGTACCGTGGCGTGGTGGCCGCCGGTGAGCAGAGCGGCGCGCTCGGAACCGTGCTCGAGCGACTCGCCGACGATCTGGAAGAGCGCCAGGAACTGCGCTCCAAGCTGATCGGCGCCACGCTGTACCCGGCCATCGTGTCGGTGATTGCGATCGTGATCGTGATATTCCTGGTTACCTACGTCGTGCCGCAGGTCGCCTCGGTGTTCACCAGTTCGAAGCGGGCACTGCCGGCGCTGACAGTGGCGATGCTGGCGATCAGCGGCTTCTTGCGCCAATGGGGTTGGCTGCTGCTGCTCGCAGGCGCAGGCGGCGTGACGGCCCTGATGCTGATGCTGCGAAACGAGGCGTTCCGCGAGCGCTTTGACGCCGCCTGGCTCGGCCTGCCGCTGATCGGCCGGCTTTCACGCGGCTACAACGCGGCCCGCTTCGCCGGCACACTGGCCATGCTGGCGGGCGCAGGGGTGCCGATCCTCAAAGCCTTGCAGGCAGCGGCGGAAACCCTGTCAAACCGGGCCATGCGGGCCGACGCGATGGATGCGCTGGTACAGGTGCGCGAAGGCGCGCCACTGGCCTCGGCGCTGGCAGGAAAGAAACGCTTCCCGGCATTGCTGTCGATGTTCTCGCGCCTGGGCGAGCAAACCGGCCAACTGCCGCAGATGCTCGACCGTGCGGCACGCCAACTCGGCAATGAAGTGCAGCGCCGCTCGATGCAGATGGCTACCATACTGGAGCCGCTGCTGATCGTGGTGATGGGTGCCGTGGTCATGCTGATAGTTCTGGCCGTGCTGTTGCCGATCATTCAACTCAACACCTGGATCAAGTAGGCATTCATGCGCCGTGTGATTTCCTGCGCTGTTGCCCCTTGATCCGGGGCTTTGCAGCGCGACACCGCGCTGTCAGGCTGTGAGCAACCGGTCTTGGGGAGCTTTCTGATGAGCACATCTACCGACATGGTCACCCTGCAGGGTCGCGGCATTCCGATTGCCCGCATGCGCACCGTCTACCGCCTCGACGAAGTCGGGCGCAAGCTCGACAAGTTGCCGCAGCAGGAGCACGACAACCTGCGCTCCACTTACCAGCGCATGCTCGAGAAGGGCCCGGAGCGCTTCCAAGTCAAGCCGTCGGGGCTGCCGGCGATGGAGCAGCTCTACGAAGACCTGCCCAACTTCACCGAAGTGCTCGACGACGTGAAGCGCCAGATCGCGTTGTGCGAGGACAGCCGCGACGCCCTCGAAATCACGCCACTGCTGCTGCTTGGTCCGCCAGGCGTGGGCAAAACGCATTTCGCGCGGGCCATCTCGAATCTGCTGGGCACCGGCATGGGGTTCATATCGATGAGTTCGATGACCGCCGGTTGGGTTCTTTCGGGGGCGTCCAGTCAATGGAAAGGGGCGCGTGCAGGCAAGGTGTTCGAGACCCTGGTCGACGGCCAGTACGCCAACCCGGTGATGGTGGTCGACGAAATCGACAAGGCCGGTGGAGAACACGCGTACGACCCGCTCGGCGCCCTATACAGCCTGCTCGAACACGACACAGCTGCGAACTTCACCGATGAATTCGCCGAGGTGCCGATTGATGCCAGCCAGGTGATCTGGATCGCCACGGCGAACGATGGCCGTGGCATTCCCGAACCGCTGCTGAACCGGATGAACGTCTATCAGGTCCAGGCGCCGGATCGCGACGCGGCGCGCCACATCGCCGCCAAGCTGTACCGCAGCATTCGCGCCGACCACGACTGGGGCGCCCGCTTTGAAGCCGAGCCGCGCGCCGATGTGCTGGAGCGCATGAGCGAGATGGCACCGCGCGAAATGCGCCGCGCCTGGCTGACGGCATTCGGCAACGCCAAACTGGCGCGTCGCGACTGCGTGGAAGTGAAGGACCTGCCCGACGCGGCCGGCAAGAAGTCCGCCATCGGCTTCGTGCAATAGCGCCAGGTTCGCTGCGGTGCGCCGCTGAAGCGCGCACCGATATCATCCGGCGCATGCCTGTTTCGCTGCACGGCCAGTTGGTGGTGGCCATCTCGTCGCGCGCGCTGTTCGACTTCGAAGAAGAGAACCGCGTCTTCGAAGCTGCGGACGACCGCGCCTACATGGCACTGCAGCTTCAGCGACTTGAACTTGCCGCCACGCCCGGGGTGGCGTTTTCGCTGGTGCAAAAACTGCTCGCCTTCAACACCGATGGTCCGCCCCGGGTCGAGGTGGTGATCCTGTCGCGCAATGACCCGGTCTCGGGCATGCGCGTGTTCCGCTCTGCCAAACACTACGGCCTGAGCATTCAGCGCGGCGTGTTCACGCGCGGCGAGTCACCGTGGCGCTACCTGCGCCCGCTCAGCGCCCACTTGTTCCTGTCGACCAATGAGGCCGATGTGCGCTCGGCGCTGGCAGCGGGTGTGCCGGCCGCACGCGTGTTTCCGCATTCGGCGCGCGCGTCGACCGCGCACCCGAACGAGGTGCGCATCGCCTTCGACGGCGACGCCGTGCTGTTCAGCGACGAAGCGGAACGCGTGTTCCAAGCCGATGGGCTGGCCGCGTTCCAGGCATATGAACAACACCGCGCTGCAAAGCCCCTTGCGCCCGGACCCTTCAAGCCCCTGCTCGAGGCCTTGCAGCGCTTGCAGCACGAACCCGCGAATCAGATGCGCATTCGCACGGCACTGGTCACGGCGCGCAGCGCACCCGCGCATGAGCGCGCGATTCGCACGCTGATGGACTGGAACATCGAAATCGACGCCGCGATGTTTCTGGGTGGCCTCGCCAAAGGCGAGTTCCTGCGCGAGTTCGAGCCGGACATCTTTTTTGATGATCAGACCGGTCACATCGAAAACGCTGCCGAACATGTGCCCTCCGGCCACGTGGCAGCCGGAATCTCGAACGACTGAGGCGAAACTCACGCGCGGTAGCGGCGCAAGGCGTCCAGGTCGAGCACCCGCACGCCGCCGTATTCGATCCGGATCAACTCGCGCTGCTGCAAGGCACTCAGCGCCTTGTTGACCCGTTGGCGCGACAAGCCGACCAGGTACCCGAGTTCGAGCTGGGTGATGCGCAACCATGAACCCACTCCGGGGTAAAGCGACGGGTGGAACAGCGCGGCAAGATTGCGCGCGACCCGCAGGTCCGGATCGGTGAGGCGGTCGATTTCTCGTGCCGCGATGAATTGCCCAAGCCGGTCATTGATCTGGTTCAGCACGAAACGATTGAACGCGATGCTGGTTTGCAGCAACTCGTGAAAGCTGTCCACCGGCAGGCCAGCGACGATGCTGCGCCGCAAGGCCTGGATGTTGTAGCGGTACGCTTCGCGCTTGAGCAGTGTGCCTTCGCCGAACCAGCCACCCGGCGGAATACCGGTGAACGTGATCGCGATACCGTCTGCGGTGTCGCTGCTCATCTTCAACAGGCCATCGATCACGCCGAACCAGTAGGTCGCAGGGCGCCCGATCTTGCAGACCAGCTCACCCACATCGGCGTCGGCCACCTGAATCATGCCGGCCATGCGCACCGCATCCTTGGTGTCGAGCGCCTGCAACCACGGGATCGCTGCCAGCTCTGCGCTCGTTGCGCCGCGCACGCGTTGGCGCAGTGGTGAATCCGGGGACTGAGGCCTGCTGGAGGGCATTGCTGAACACGCTGGGTTGACGTCTTGCTGACAACGCACCCCTGGGAAATCACGCCCTAGGGTCTACCCTAGGAATGTCGTTGCAATGACATCGCGGCGTCAAACTCCCGCCTAGGATCGCGCCATTGTGAGCTGGCCTGAGCGGGGCTGGGCGCAAGAGCAGGGGGGATTCTGGTGCAGACGACATTTCCAAGGTTGATGCTGGAGCATGCCAAGGCAAGGCCTGAGGCCCCAGCATTGCGCGTCAAGGAATACGGCATCTGGCAGACCACTACCTGGGCGGAACTTGAACAGCTGGTGCGTCACCTGGCCTGTGGGTTTGCTCAAGCCGGTCTGCGACGTGACCAGCACATGGTGGTGATCGGCGAGAACAGGCCGCGGCTGTACGCCTCGATGCTGGCGGCCCAGGCGCTCGGCGCAGTGCCGATTCCGCTCTACCAGGATGCTGCGGGTATCGAGTTCCTGTTTCCGATCAACAACGCCGAGGTCGCATTTGCCGTCGTCGAAGATCAGGAACAGGTGGACAAACTCATCGAGTTGCGCCCGCAATGCCCGCAACTTTCACACCTTTGGTACGACGACCCGAGGGGCTTGCGCAACTACAGCGAACCCGGTCTGGTGGCGCTTGACGCGCTGATCGAATCGGGCCGTCTGCATGACCAGGCGAACCCCGGTTTTTTCGACGCCGAAGTGGCAAAGACGGCGCCCGGTGACGTCGCGGCGATGTTCTTCACCTCCGGCACCACGGGCAACCCCAAAGGCGTGGTGCACACCCACTTCACTTTGCTCGACCGCGCCAAGGCGGGCGCAGATTTCGACCATCTCACCTCGGCAGAAGAAGTGCTGGCCTACATGCCGCCGGCCTGGATCGGCCAGAACATCTTTTCCTACGCGCAGTGGCTGGCCTGCGGCTATGTCGTGAACTGCCCGGAATCGGCGGCGACCGTCACCATCGACCTGAAAGAAATCGGCCCGACGTACTACTTCGCGCCGCCGAGAATATTTGAAGGCCTGCTCACCAGCGTGATGATCCGGATGGAAGACGCTGGCGCATTCAAGCGCCGCCTGTTTCATCATTTCATGGAAGTGGCCAAGCGCGTCGGCCCCGCGCGCATGGACGGCAAGACCTTGAGCCTGGGCGACCGGATCTCCTACGCGATCGGAGATCTGATGATCTTCGGGCCGCTGCGCAACACCCTCGGGTTCTCGCGCGTGCGCGTCGCCTACACCGCGGGCGAGGCGATCGGCCCTGACCTGTTCACCTTCTACCGCTCGATCGGCATCAACCTCAAGCAGCTCTACGGTTCCACCGAAACAGCAGTGTTCGTCTGCCTGCAACCCGACCACGAAGCGAAGGCAGACACGGTGGGCGTGCCGATCGACGGCGTGCAGATCAAGGTGGCGGAAAACGGCGAGATTCTCGTCAAGTCACCCGGCTTGCTGAAGGAGTACTACAAGAACCCGGCCGCCACTGCCGAAGTGCTGACGGCCGAGGGCTGGTACCACACCGGCGACGCCGGCTTCCTGGACGCCGGCGGGCACCTGAAGATCATCGACCGCGCCAAGGACGTCGGGCGCATCCACGGCGGCGCGAATGACGGCGCGATGTTCGCGCCCAAATACGTCGAGAACAAGCTCAAGTTCTTTCCGTACATCAAGGAAGCGGTCGCCTTCGGTGACGGCCGAGCCAAGGTCTGCGCCTTTATCAACATCGACATGGAAGCGGTGGGCAACTGGGCCGAAAAGCGCAACCTGCCCTATGGCGGCTACACCGACCTGGCTGGCAAGCCCGAGGTCCGCGAACTGGTGCGCGAGTGCGTGGAAAAGGTGAATGTCGACCTCGCGGCGGACGAGCGGCTCGCCGGCAGCCAGATCAGCCGCTTCCTGATCCTGCACAAGGAGCTCGACGCGGACGACGGCGAACTCACCCGCACACGCAAGGTGAGGCGCGGCTACATCGGCGATAAGTACCAAGTCCTGGTCGACGCGCTGTACGCCGGCAAGGCCGAGCAGTTCATCGAAACCGCAGTGAAGTTCGAAGACGGCCGCAGCGGCTCGGTCTCGGCAACGCTGAAACTCGTCGAGGTCAAGACCTTGCCGGCAGTCAAGCGAGCAGCGTGATGGCGGCAAGAACAATCGGCGAGGTCATCCTCGAAGTGAAAAACATCTCGCTGAGTTTCGGCGGGGTGAAGGCACTCAGCGACATCAGTTTCGACGTGCGCGAACATGAGGTGCGCGCGATCATCGGGCCGAACGGTGCGGGCAAGAGTTCGATGCTCAACTGCATCAACGGCGTCTACACACCTCAGCAAGGTTCGATCACGTTCCGCGGCCGCACGTTTGCCCACATGAACTCGCGCCAGGTGGCTGAAATGGGCGTGGCGCGCACGTTCCAGAGTCTGGCGCTGTTCAAGGGCATGAATGTGATCGACAACATCATGACGGGCCGCAACCTCAAGATGAAGACGAATCTGTTCCAGCAGGCTTTCCGAATGCCGTTCGGCTGGGGTGCGGCCGAGCGCGAGGAAAACCAGCATCGCGAATTTGTCGAGCACATCATCGACTTCCTGGAGATCCAGCCCTATCGCAAGACGCAGGTCGGGCGGCTGCCGTATGGGCTGCAAAAGCGCGTCGACCTGGGTCGCGCACTGGCGATGGAGCCGCAGGTCCTGTTGCTCGACGAGCCGATGGCGGGCATGAACGTCGAGGAAAAGCAGGACATGTGCCGCTTCGTGCTCGACGTGAACGACGAATTCGGCAGCACGATCGTGTTGATCGAGCACGACATGAGTGTCGTGATGGACATCAGCGACCGTGTCGTCGTGCTCGATTACGGCAAGAAGATCGGCGACGGCACGCCCGACGAGGTGCGCGCCAACCCGGACGTGATCAGCGCCTACCTCGGCACCTCGCACTGACGCGGCCAACTTCCAGAACACACCCCATGGGACCCTTCCTTGAAACCCTGATCGGCGGCCTGATGTCGGGCATGCTGTATTCGCTCGTGGCACTCGGTTTCGTGCTCATTTTCAAAGCCTCGGGCGTGTTCAATTTTGCACAGGGCGCGATGGTGCTGTTCGCCGCACTCGCGATGGC
>JANNKS010000626.1:0-3536 GCA_031396425.1 Rhizobacter sp.
TCCGCCCGGGCCGCGCCGCCACCGAAGAAGCCCGCCACTATATCGAAACGATTGGCATCACCCAGGACGACACGATCATGGCCGTGGCGCCGATGTGCCATGCCTACGCTTATGGCATGTGCGTGATGGTGCCGCTGTTGAGCGGGGCATCGGTGGTTTCCCTGCGGAGCTTTCAGGCCGGCCGCGTTTTTCAGGGTCTGGCACAAGAGCGAGTCACCATCCTGCCCGCCGTGCCGGCGATGCTCGACGTGCTGTTGTTCGGCGCCGGCGACCGGCTGCGTGGCGCGGTGCGGACGGTGCTCACGGCCGGCTCGCCGCTCTCGGAGCGCACGGCCGCCCGCTTTCACGCCAAGTCTGATCTGACGATCCGGCCGCTGTACGGCACTACCGAAACCGGCGGCATCACCGTGGCGCCGGCGGGCGACGCGCAAATCGCCGGCAGTTGCGTCGGTCCGCCCATGAACGGCGTCGAGGCGCAAGTCCGAGCGCATCCGGAACCATCCGACTCGCGGCCGGGCGTGGGCCGTCTGTTTATTCGCTCCAGCTCGATGATGTCGGGCTATCTGGGCGAGGATACAATCGATACGTCGCCGCTCGACAATGGCTGGTTCGCCACTGGCGATGGGCTGCGCTGGCTGAAAGACCTGGCCGGATTGCTGTCGCCGGGCCAGCCCATCTATGTGATGCTCTACGCCGGCGCGATCGTGTTCTTCTGCTTCTTCTACACCGCGCTGGTGTTCAACAGCCGCGAAACCGCAGACAACCTGAAAAAGAGCGGTGCCTTCATCCCCGGCATCCGCCCTGGCGACCAGACTGCCAAGCACATCGACAGAATTCTTTCCCGGCTGACGCTCGCCGGCGCGATCTACATCACCGCCGTGTGTCTGCTGCCCGAATTCCTGGTTCTGAAGTACAACGTGCCGTTCTATTTCGGGGGCACGTCGTTGCTGATCATCGTCGTTGTGACGATGGACTTCTGGGCCCAGGTGCAGAGTTATGTGATGAGTCAGCAGTACGAGTCGCTGCTGAAGAAGGCCAATTTCAAGGCGAGTTGAGCAGTGAGCGGCGAGTGATAACCAAAGGCGAGCGATAGGTCCACGGTAGGCAAGCGGTAGGCATGTCCAAGGACGACGTCATTCAGATGCAGGGTGAGATTCTCGAGAATCTGCCCAACGCGACGTTTCGCGTCAAGCTGGAGAACGGGCATGTGGTGCTGGGGCACATTTCCGGAAAGATGCGCATGCACTACATCCGCATCCTGCCGGGCGACAAGGTGACGGTTGAACTCACGCCCTATGACCTGTCCCGGGCCCGCATCGTGTTCCGTGCCAAGTAGGCGCCACGGCAGGTAGAACGAAGTCAAGAGTTGAAGCGCCCGAAAGGGCTGAGGAGCGAAGAATGAAAGTTGCTGCATCGGTCAAGAAGATGTGTCGGAACTGCAAGATCGTGCGCCGCAAAGGTGTGGTGCGTGTCATCTGTACCGACCCTCGGCACAAACAGCGCCAGGGCTGATTTTTTCCAGAACACCCAGCGAATCCTGAAGGACGTTTATGGCACGTATTGCCGGCATCAATATTCCACCCCACAAGCACGCTGAGATCGGCCTCACGGCGATCTATGGCATTGGCCGCAGCACCGCCCAGAAGATCTGCGCGCGCACCGGGGTTCCGCTTGACCGAAAGATCAAGGACCTGAGCGACACCGACCTGGAGCGGCTGCGCGAAGAAATCGGCCGCCTGACGATCGAAGGCGACTTGCGCCGCGAGATGTCGATCAACATCAAGCGACTGATGGATCTGGGCTGCTACCGGGGGTTTCGTCATCGCCGCGGGCTGCCGGTGCGCGGCCAGCGCACCAAGACCAACGCTCGTACTCGCAAGGGGCCGCGCAGGTCGGGCGCCGTCATCAAGAAGTGACATACCGGTTCGGTGACGGTCTAACGGCCGTCAAGCAACAACGATTTTCAGAAGGTCATCATGGCTAAACCTCCCGTCAACACCGCCGCACAACGCGTGCGCAAGAAGGTTCGCAAGAACGTTGCGGACGGTATTGCACATGTGCATGCGTCGTTCAACAACACGATCATCACGATCACTGATCGCCAGGGCAGCGCTTTGTCCTGGGCCTCGAGTGGTGGGCAAGGGTTCAAGGGTTCGCGCAAGAGCACGCCGTTCGCGGCCCAGGTCGCAGCCGAAGTCGCTGGCCGTGCCGCGCAGGAGCAAGGCATCAAGAACCTCGACGTTCGCATCAAGGGCCCGGGCCCGGGACGCGAGTCTTCAGTTCGTGCGCTGGCCGCACTGGGCATTCGCATCAACCTGATTTCCGATGTGACGCCGGTGCCGCACAACGGTTGCCGCCCGCAGAAGCGCCGCCGTATCTGATGTATTGAAGCTGCGCGCTTCCTGTCAGGAAGCGCGCAGCGATTGTTAGCCACTGCCCATGAGGCAGTGGAATTCGAAGCCCACCGTCTGAGCGCACTACAACAACACCCGCCAGACTCGCGCAAGCTGCAACCAAAGCCTGCGTCAGATTGACAGAAGGAAATGAAGTGGCACGTTATCTAGGACCCAAGGCCAAACTGTCCCGGCGCGAAGGAACCGACCTCTTTCTCAAGAGTGCTCGGCGCCCGATCGGCGACAAGGCCAAATTCGACAGCAAGCCCGGGCAACATGGCCGGACTTCCGGCACGCGCACGTCCGACTACGGCCTTCAGCTGCGCGAGAAGCAGAAGGTCAAGCGCATGTACGGCATCCTGGAGCGCCAGTTTCGGCGCTACTTCGCCGAAGCCGAGCGCCGCAAGGGCAACACCGGTGGCAATCTGCTGATGCTGCTCGAGTCTCGGCTCGACAACGTCGTCTACCGCATGGGCTTTGGCTCAACCCGCGCCGAAGCGCGCCAGCTGGTGTCGCACAAGTCGATCAGCGTGAACGGCGAAACCGTCAACATTGCGTCGTACCTGGTGAAAGCCGGTGACACCGTCTCGGTGCGCGAAAAGGCGAAGAAACAGCTGCGCATTGCCGACTCCGTTAAGCTTGCCGAAGGCATCGGCATGCCGGCCTGGGTTCAGGTCGACGCGGCCAAATTTGAAGGCGTCTTCAAGAAGGCGCCGGACCGCGACGAATTCGGCGCCGACATCAAGGAAGCCCTGATCGTCGAGCTCTACTCCCGCTGACGGGCCACGCATATTCCTGCTGCGCGGGCCGATCTTGCCGCTGCGATGCTCGCCGTACACCTGTACGGCTGCGCTTCTCGCGTCAACCTCGACCCGCTCGCGACGGAATCTGCGAGACCCGTCCCGGCCAAGTTGATCGCAGTGCATTCCGGGCGCGCTGCGAAAGTTTTCAGCCCGGCACAGTCCATCAGCCTTATCGGCGTAACGAGCCGAGGGTATTGAGAGGAACGAGACTCAATGCAAACGAATCTGCTGAAACCCAAAGCCATCAATGTGGAGCCGCTTGGCGGCCATCGCGCCAAAGTCACGCTCGAGCCCTTTGAGCGTGGTTATGGCCACACCCTGGGCAACGCGCTGCGCCGCG
>JANNKS010000628.1:0-6995 GCA_031396425.1 Rhizobacter sp.
GATTCCGATGGGCATCATCGCGCGCACCGTGCGCGCGCTGGTGGCCGACATCCTGGCGCAGGAATTCATCGTCGGCCTGCGTGCGAAGGGCCTGACCGATGTGGGCATCTTCCTGCATGTCGTGAAGAACGCCGCGCCGACGGCGCTGGCCGTGATGGGCCTGCAACTGGGCTACCTGCTTGGCGGCTCGATCCTCATCGAGACCGTGTTCTCCTGGCCCGGCACCGGCTTCCTGCTGAACTCCGCGATCTTCCAGCGCGACCTGCCGCTTCTGCAGGGCACGATCCTCGTGCTGGCGATGTTCTTCGTCGTGCTCAACCTCGTCGTGGACGTGGTGCAGAGCGTGCTCGACCCACGCATCTCGCGCGGCTGAAAAGCGCACCCCGATGCTCAACGTCGCCGTCGACCCGAGCAAGATCCCGTCGCTGCCCTTCGAGCGCTCCCCAGGCTATTGGGAAACGGTCGCGCGGCGCATCGCGCGTGACCCGGTGGCCATCGTCGCCGGGTTGATGATCCTCACGCTGCTCGTGCTCGCCGTGTTCGGGCCCTGGCTTGCGCCTGCCGACCCGTATGCGTCGTCGATGCTCAAGCGCTTGAAGCCGATCGGCTTCGCCGGCCATCCACTCGGCACCGATGAATTGGGCCGCGACATGCTGACGCGCCTGATGGTGGGCACGCGGCTGTCGCTGTTCATGGGCATCACCCCGGTCGTGCTGGCGTTCTTCATCGGGTCGTCGATCGGCATCGCCGCGGGTTATGCCGGCGGCTGGTTGAACACGGTGACGATGCGCACCATCGACGTCTTCTACGCGTTCCCGTCGGTGCTGCTCGCGATTGCCCTGTCGGGCGCGCTCGGCGCGGGCATCACGAACTCGCTGATCTCGCTCACGGTTGTCTTCATCCCGCCGATCGCACGCGTCGCCGAAAGCGTGACGACGCAGATCCGCGGCCGCGACTTCGTGGAAGCGGCGCGTGCGTCGGGCGCGAACGCCTTCACGATCGTGCGCGTGCATGTGCTGGGCAATGTGCTCGGGCCGGTGTTCGTTTACGCGACGAGCCTGATCGCGGTGTCGATGATCCTGGCTTCGGGCCTGAGCTTCCTTGGCCTGGGCGTGAAGCCGCCCGAGCCCGAATGGGGCCTGATGCTCAATACGCTGCGCACGGCGATCTACGCGCAACCGTGGATCGCAGCGCTGCCCGGCGTGATGATCTTCTTCACGTCGATCGCCTTCAACCTGCTGTCCGACGGGCTGCGCTCGGCAATGGAGATCAAGTCGTGAGCGCCGCAAGCCTGGCCGAAGGCCCCTGGGTGCGCCCATGACGGCGACGCCGCTGCTCGAAGTGCAAGGCCTGGTCAAGCACTTCCCGCTCAAGAAGGCAATGTTCGGCGGCGCCACTGGCGCGGTGCGCGCGGTGGACGGCGTGAGCTTTTCGGTGCAGGCCGGCGAGACGCTGGGCGTGGTCGGCGAATCGGGTTGCGGCAAGAGCACGACGGCGCGTTTGTTGATGCACCTGATCGAACGTGACCACGGCGACATCGCCTTCGACGCGCGCAGCGTCGGCGGGCGGGAGTTGCCGATCAAGGAATTCCGACGCCAGACGCAGATGGTGTTCCAGGACAGCTATGCCTCGCTGAACCCGAGGCTGACAATCGAAGACAGCGTCGCCTTTGCGCCGCAGGTTCACGGTGTGGCGAAGGCGCAGGCGATAGCTCGCGCACGCGACCTGCTGGCGCGCGTGGGCCTGGAGCCGCGCCGCTTCGCCGAACGCTACCCGCACGAACTGTCGGGTGGCCAGCGCCAGCGCGTGAACATCGCGCGCGCGCTCGCGCTGCAGCCGCGCCTGATCGTGCTCGACGAGCCGGTGTCGGCCCTGGACAAGTCAGTCGAAGCGCAGGTACTGAACCTGCTGCTGGATCTGAAAGACGAATTCGGCCTGACCTACATCTTCATCAGCCACGACCTGAACGTGGTGCGCTGCATCTCGAACCGCGTGATGGTGATGTACCTGGGCCAGATCGTCGAGATCGGCGAAAGCGAAGCGCTGTTCGAAGCGCCGCGCCATCCGTACACGCGCGCACTGCTGTCGTCGATTCCAACGCTGGATCCGAACCGTCGCACCGAGCAGCCGCCGTTGGCCGGCGACCCGCCGAACCCCATCAACCCGCCCCCGGGTTGCCGCTTCCACACCCGCTGCGCGCGCGCCGAGGCGCTGTGCGCGACGCGTGTGCCCACGCTCGTGGGCAGTGCGGTCGGGCACCCGGTGGCGTGTCTCATGCACGAACCAGGCAGCGGCCACAGCGCCGCGCCACCCGCGCACGCCACGTCGATGCAGGCGCCATGAACAGCAGCATCCGCCCTGGCTCCAGCGGCGTTGGCGAGCCCTTCGTCGACATCCGCAACCTCACCGTCACGTTCACCGGCGCGCGCAAGCCGGTGCACGCCGTCGGCGGCGTGGACCTGCAAGTCAAGCGTGGCGAAGTCGTGGCGCTGATCGGCGAATCGGGTTCGGGCAAGAGCGTCACGCTGCGTTCGCTGCTGCGCCTGCACGCGCCGCGGCGCACCCGCATTGGCGGCAGCATTCGTGTCGGCACGCACGACGTGCTGGCGCTGTCGAGTTCGGCGCTGAACGACTACCGCGGCAAGGTCGCGGCGATGATCTTCCAGGAGCCGCTGCTCGCACTCGACCCGGTGTACACGCTGGGCGAACAGATCACCGAGGCGCTGCGCCGCCACGAGCCGCTGAGCGCGGCCGCGGCGCGCGGGCGCGCCCTGCAGTTGTTCGAGCGCGTGCGCATCCCCAGCCCCGAGCGGCGCCTGGACGCCTACCCGCATGAAATGAGCGGCGGCATGCGCCAGCGCGCGATGATCGCGTTGGCGCTGAGTTGCCGCCCTCAGTTGCTGCTCGCCGACGAGCCGACGACGGCGCTCGACGCGACGGTGCAAATTCAGATCCTGCTGCTGCTGCGCGAATTGCAGCGCGAGATGGGGCTGTCGGTCATCTTTGTCACGCACGACATCGGCGCAGCGGTCGAAGTCGCCGACCGCATTGCCGTGATGTACGCCGGGCGCATCGTGGAAGAGGGCCCGGCCGCGACGCTGATCCGCGCGCCGCGCCACCCTTACACGATGGCGCTGTTGAAGAGCCGCGCGCAGGGTGCGCTGGCGCAAGGTGTGCGGCTCGAGACGATCGGCGGCGCGCCGCCCGATCTGGCTGCCCTGCCACCCGGCTGCGCATTCGCCGAGCGCTGCCGTTACGCGCAGCCGGCGTGCCGCGACGCGCCGCCTGCGCTGGTGCAGCTCGCGCCGAACCACCAGGCGCGTTGCATTCACACCGAGGCGACGTTGGCGCCACGCTGACGCCGCGGCCGGTGCCAACGCGCGTTGCCCCTCGGCCCGCTCCCACCGCACTGAAATGCGGTGCGCGGTGATCTTCATTCACTCGCCCCTGCTCATGCGATCGCGCCGATTCTGACCGCCGGAAAGCTGCACCGCAGGGGCAGCTGCCGGGTCGCCGCTGTGCGACCGTCTGAGGTACAACCGCAGCAGTGCTGCCCGCCTGCCCCGCCCGCCGATGAACTACCGCCACGTCACCCTGCGCCAGTTCCGCTACTTCATCGCGGTCGCCGAGAGCGGCTCGGTCGCGTCGGCGTCGCGCATGCTGAGCATCGCCCAGAGCGCGCTCACCAAGAGTCTGCTCGAACTCGAGGCCGAACTCGGCAGCACGCTGTTCGAGCGCAGCTCCCGCGGCATGACCCTCACGCCGCAAGGCCACCGCTTCCTGGTCAGCGCACGCAAGGTGATCGCGTCGGTGGCCGATGCATTGCGGTTGCACGGCAGCGACGCTTCATCCGGTCTGGGCGGCGTGCTGTCGGTGGGCGTGACCAGCCTGGTGGCAGGCTACTACCTGAGTGAACTGTTCAGCCGCTTCCGGCGCAGCTGCCCGGGGGTCGAGGTGTTCGTCACCGAAGACGCGCCGCGCTTTCTCGAACACCTGCTGATCAATGGCGAGCTCGACGTGGCGATCATGGTCAGCAACGCGCTGAGCGAACCCCAGGCGATGTTGTCGGAGACGCTCACGCGCAGCCAGAACCGGGCCTGGCTGCCGGCGAACCACGAGCTGACGGCGCGCGAAGAGGTCACGCTCGCCGAATGCGCGGCGTGCGACCAGATCGTGCTGGAGGCCGACCGCATCGATGATCTGATGGCGGGCGTGTGGGCGCGTCACCAGCTGAAACCTCGCGTGATCCTGCGCACTTCGTCGCTCGAGGCGGTGCGCTCGCTGGTCGGCGCGGGCGCGGGCATCGCCGTGCTGCCCGACTTCCTGTACCGGCCCTGGACACTCGACGCCGAACACGTCGACGTGCGCCGCCTGCGCGACGAGCTGCCGACGGTCGACGTCGGCCTGGTGTGGCGGCGCGGCTCAGGCCTGAAGCCCGCGGCAACCGAATTCATTGAGCTGGCACGCGAGCAGTCGCGCTTGAGGCGGGCGTGAGTCGCGCTGGGGCACGGGCCGGGTCGGCGATCCGGGGATGTTGGCGCTGGCAGCGCGGCATGGGGGTGCTCCTTCGGGGCTGCGGTGTGGAACGGGCGACCGGCGGGTGACGTCAGGCGGCGCCGAAGCAGCCCAGCGTGTGCCGGCCGAGCGCGGTGCCGGGGTCGGCGAGGTCGAGGGCAAGGTCGAAGTGGTTGCGCCCGGCGAGCTCGAGCATCAGGCACGCGGTCCCCGCCGCCTGCAACGCACCGGCGAACTGGTGGCTCTGCGCCTTGAAGGCTGCGGTCTCGATCTGACCCCAGCACACCAGCGCCGGCGGAAACCCGGACAGCGCATGCAGCGCCGGGCTTTGCGCGCGAGCCTCGGCCGCGTCCAGGCCCAACGCGGCGTTGATCGAGGTCCCGACCAGCGGCTCGAGTTGGTAGAGGCCCGACAGCAGCACCGCCGCGAGCGGCCGGACTGTGCAGCCGCCGGACGCGCGCCCAGCGGCCAGGCAAGCCATTGCCGCGAGGTGGGCGCCGGCCGAACTGCCGGCCACGACGATGCGCGTCGCGTCAATGCCCCACTGCGCCGCATGGGCTGCCAGCCACGACAGCGCGGTGCGGCATTCGGTGACGATGCCGCCGACGCTGGCGGCAGGAGCGAGCGTGTAGTCGATGGCGCAGAACGCCAGGCCGTGTTCGACGCAGTGGGCCGCGGCGAAAAGCGAATCGCGCGCTGAGAGTTCCTGCCAGTAGCCGCCGTGAATGAACACCAACACGCCGACGCCGGCGCCGGTGCTGCGCGGGTGCGCCGGCACGCACAGGTCCATGCGCTGCGCGGCAGAGCGACCGTAGTGCAATTCGCACCAGCGCGCGCCCAGCGCCTGGGCCTGGGCGCGGGCGCGCGCGCTTTGTTCGATGTAGGCCTCGATGAAGGGCTGGTAGTTGCCACCGATGCACGAGCTCGGGGAATACTCGCGCTCGCGTTCGGTGTCGGGCAGCGCCGCGCCAAGTTGACGGTCAGCGTCGCTGGGCATTGTGGGTGCATTCACGACGGCGTCAGCGCTGCGCCATGTGCGCCGCCGATTCCTTCAGCGTCGGCATGGCGGGCAGGGCGCGCCTGTCGCCCGACGTCGGCAGGATACGCAGCTTGCCGGCCTCGTCCGTCACCGCCATCTCGTAAGTCGTCACGACGCTGACCGGCTGGTAGTCCTTGTCGGGGTCGGAACCGATACCACCTTCCCCGGCACCCGAGTGGCACCCCTGCTCGTGGCGGGCCACCGTCGGTTGGAGCAGGGCGGTGGTGGTGCCCCCGGGCGGAGGTCCCATTCGCGGTGTCCTGGTTCGTCGCGCGCTTGCATCTTACTGACGCGGCTGGCCCATGTTGCAGGCTCCGGTTGATTCATTCGATTCATTGGCCGAACCAAGCCGAGCCAGGCACCGCGCCCCATCAGCCCGCCATCTTGATCATCACATGCCGCGCGACGGTGTAATCCTCCAGCGCGTACATGCTCAGGTCCTTGCCGTAGCCTGAAGACTTCAAACCGCCGTGCGGCATTTCGTTGACGAGCATGAAGTGGGTGTTGATCCAGGTGCAGCCGTATTGCAGCTTCTTCGCCACGCGCATCGCGCGGCCGACGTCGTGTGTCCACACGCTCGAGGCCAGGCCGTAGTCGCTGTCGTTCGCCCAGGCGATCGCCTGTTCGGTGTCGGTGAAGCGCGTCACGCTCACCACCGGCCCGAACACTTCGCGCTTGACGATCTCGTCTTCCTGGCGCGCACCCGCCACGACGGTAGGTTCGTAGAAAAAGCCCGCGCCGGCACGCGCCTTGCCCCCCGCGGTGATTTCCATGTGGCCGGTCATCTGCGCACGTTCGACGAAACTCGCAACGCGGTTGCGCTGGCGGTCGCTGATCAGCGGGCCGATCTCGACGTCGGCTTCGTCGGGCAGGCCCATCCTGATGCTCTTCACCGCGCTCGACAGGTCGGCCACCAGCCTGTCGTAGACCTTGCCGCCGGCGTAGATGCGGCACGCGGCGGTGCAGTCCTGGCCGGCGTTGTAGTAGCCGAAGGTGCGCAGGCCCTCGACCACCGAGGCGATGTCGGCGTCGTCGAACACGATCACCGGCGCCTTGCCGCCGAGTTCGAGGTGGGTGCGCTTCAAGGTGCCGGTGGCGGCCTGCAGGATCTTGCGCCCGGTGCTGACGTCGCCGGTCAGGCTGACCATCGCGACCTTGGGGTGTTCGACGAGCGGTTGGCCCACGGTGGCGCCGCGCCCGGTGATGACGTTGAGCACGACCTTCGGGAAGATCTCGGCCGCCACCCGGGCGAGCAGAAGCGTCGTCAGCGGCGTCTGTTCGCTCGGTTGAACCGAAAATACCTCCGTTGGTAATCGTAATGGTTCCACCGGACATTTCTTCAAGCGTCAGTTTGCCTGCACGGGCTTTATCCGCCAGTTCCTTGATTTTATATTCGATCTCATCAAAGCGCAGCGATTCGACATTATAGATAGGCGGTACG
>JANNKS010000748.1:0-3997 GCA_031396425.1 Rhizobacter sp.
AGCCTACACCGACAGTCTGCCGCCGCCGTTCTTTCGGGCGCTGGTTCATTACGCTCAGGACGGATCGTACTCGTGGCATTGTCCGGGACATTCGGGGGGCGTTGCCTTCCTGAAGAGTCCGGTCGGTCAGATGTTTCACCAGTTCTTCGGCGAGAACATGCTGCGCGCCGACGTGTGCAACGCGGTGGACGAACTCGGCCAGTTGCTCGACCACACCGGCCCGGTGGCGGCTTCGGAGCGAAACGCGGCGCGAATCTTCAATGCCGACCATTGTTTCTTCGTCACCAACGGCACCAGCACGTCGAACAAGATGGTCTGGCACCACACGGTCGCCCCCGGCGACGTGGTGGTCGTGGACCGCAACTGCCACGTGTCGATCCTGCACTCCATCATCATGACGGGTGCCGTGCCGGTGTTCCTGCGGCCCACCCGCAACCACTACGGCATCATCGGACCGATTCCCGAGGACGAGTTCTCGCCGGAGGCGATTCGCCGCAAGATCGCCGCCAACCCTTTGCTCACAGGCGTGGACGCGACGAAGGTCAATCCGCGCATCCTCACGCTCACGCAGAGCACCTACGACGGCGTGCTCTACAACACCGGCACGATCAAGAAGTCGCTTGACGGCTACATCGACACGCTGCATTTCGACGAAGCCTGGCTGCCGCACGCGGCGTTCCACCCGTTCTACAAGGGTTTCCATGCGCTGGCGAAATACGACCCGCGGCCGAAAGACCAGCTGGTGTTCGCAACCCAGTCGACCCACAAGCTGCTCGCGGGCCTCAGCCAGGCCTCGCATGTGCTGGTGCAGGATGCACAGAACCGCAAGCTCGACCGTCATCTCTTCAACGAGGCCTATCTGATGCACACCTCCACCAGCCCGCAGTACGCGATCATCGCGTCGTGCGACGTGGCGGCGGCGATGATGGAATCACCCGGCGGCACCGCGCTGGTCGAGGAGAGCATCCTCGAAGCACTCGACTTTCGTCGCGCGATGCGCAAGGTGGCCAAGGAGTATGGCAGCGACTGGTGGTTCAAGGTCTGGGGGCCCGACAAGCTTGCCGACGAAGGTGTGGGCACCGCCACGGACTGGATTCTCAAGGCCGGCGCCAAGTGGCACGGCTTCGGCGACCTTGCCGAGGGCTTCAATCTGCTCGACCCGATCAAGAGCACGATCATCACGCCCGGGCTGGACGTGTCGGGCAAGTTCGCCAAGACCGGGATTCCGGCCTCTATCGTCACCAAGTTCCTCGCCGAACATGGCGTGGTGGTCGAGAAGACCGGGCTCTATTCGTTCTTCATCATGTTCACGATCGGCATCACGAAGGGCCGCTGGAACACCCTGATGACCGCGCTGCAGCAGTTCAAGGACGACTATGACAAGAACCAGCCGATGTGGCGCATCCTGCCTGAGTTCTGTGCCAAGCATCCGCGCTACGAACGCATGGGCTTGCGTGATCTGTCGCAAAGCCTGCACGAGATGTACGCCAAGGGTGACATTGCGCGCCTCACCACCGAGATGTACCTGTCCGACCTGCACCCGGCGATGAAACCGAGCGACGCCTTCGCCAACATCGCCAAGCGCAACACCGAGCGGGTCGAGATCGACGCCCTGGAAGGGCGCATCACGACCTCGCTGCTCACCCCTTACCCGCCGGGCATTCCGCTGCTGATTCCAGGCGAGCGCTTTAACAGGAAGATCGTGTCGTACCTGCGCTTTACGCGCGAGTTCAATGCGGCATTTCCGGGCTTCGACACCGACGTGCACGGCCTGGTCGAAGACGAGGGGGAGGGCACGGCGCGGCGTTATTCGATGGACTGCGTGCGGTGAGTCGCGGGTTCGAACCCTAAGGGCAGGCCGGGCGGGCCCCGGCGGGCCCCGGCGGGCAAAAGTGGAATGGTTGTTTAGCTGCTCCACCAGCTTGAGGCAACCGGTCGTTCACTGCGCGACAGTGGACACGCGCTGGTGCTTGTCGGCCTCAACTTGGTTGGTCCGCAGACAGCCCGGGCTCAGAACGATCGATCAAGTCCGATGCAAGGGCGCGCGCAGCACCCAGCAAAGCGGGCGGAAAGTCGCTTTCAATGACCCAGGTGGGAATCTCGCTCAGGTAGCCGGCGAACCGACCCTTGGCTTCGAAGCGTGCGCGAAACGGCGACGCTTCCATCAAGGCCAACAGGCGAGGCACCACGCCGCCACCGATGTACACACCGCCGAAGGCGCCCAAGGTCAAGGCCAGGTTTCCCGCCGTGGTGCCCAGCAGTGCGAAAAACAGTTCAACCGCCTGCAGACACTGCGGGTCTTCGTCACTCAACGCGCGTTGGCTGACTTGGTGCGCTTCGAGTGGCGAAACCGTGCGGCCGGCCAACTCGCAGCAGGTTGCGTACAGGTTGGCCAGGCCTGGACCGGACAGCGCTCGTTCTGCCGATGCATGGCCAAAGCGCTGTCTCAGCCGAGTGATCACGGCAGCCTCGAAGTCGTTGGTGGCGGCCAGCGTCACGTGGCCGCCTTCACCGACGATGGGCACGTAGCCGGAACCCTGCGGCACCAGACCTGCAACGCCCAGCCCGGTGCCCGGGCCGAGCAAGGCCTTGGCAGCGTGTGGCTTGGCCTCCCCCTTGCCGATGGCCCGCAGGTCATCCTCGCGAAGCTGCGGCAGCGCCAGCGCCAGCGCCGTGAAGTCGTTGATCACGACCAGGCGCTCGAGCGCCAGCGCCGCCTTGAGGTCCTGGATCGAAAACGCCCACGGGTGATTCGTCATGCTCACCCAGTCGCCGGTGACTGCAGTGGCGATACCGATCGCACACCAGCGCGGCGCCACCACGGTGTGCTGGGCGAGGTAGCCGCAGATCGCGTCGAGCAGCGACGAATGGTCACGGCAGGGCAGCACCGCCAACTCGCTGGGCATGGTGCGGCCGGCGTACAGCATCGCGAAGCGCGCATTCGTGCCGCCGATGTCGGCGAGCAGGCGGGGGTAGCTCATCGGGCTGCGCGGCGAACCATCATTCGCCGCCGGTGACCCCGGCCATGGTGTGGCTGAAGCCACCGTCGACGTAGGTGATTTCCGAGGTCACGCCTGCCGCCAGGGGCGACAGCAGGAATGCGGCAACGTTGCCCACGTCGTCGATCGTCACGTTGCGGCGCAGCGGCGCGTTGGCGGCAACCACCTCCAGGATCTTGCCGAAGCCCTTGATCCCCGAGGCCGCCAGCGTCTTGATGGGGCCGGCCGAGATGCCGTTGACGCGCACGCCCTTGGGGCCAAGGCTGGCGGCGAGGTAGCGTACCGAGGCTTCGAGCGAGGCCTTGGCCAGGCCCATGGTGTTGTAGTTGGGAACGCTGCGCATCGCGCCCAGGTAGGTCAGCGTCAGCAGGGCGGCGTCGGGCCGCAAATGCGGCAGGGCGGCCTTGGCCATGGCCGGGAAGCTGTAGCTGGAAATATCGTGCGCGATGCGGAACGATTCGCGCGACAGGCCGTCGAGGAAATCGCCGGCAATCGACTCGCGTGGCGCATAGCCGATCGAGTGCACGAAACCGTCGAATTGGGGCCAGTCGCTGGCAAGGTCGGCGAACAAGCGCTCGATCTGGGTGTCGTCGGCGACGTCGCAGTCATAGGTCAGGCGGGAGCCGAATTCCCCGGCGAGCTCGGCGATGCGCTCCTTGAATCGTTCGCCCTGGTAGCTGAACGCCAACTCGGCGCCCTGGGCATGGCAGGCCCGGGCGATGCCATAGGCGATGGAGCGGCTCGAAAGCACTCCGGTGATCAGCAGGCGTTTGCCGGCGAGGAATCCCATGCAAGGCTCCGTGGTGGTGTTGGCTTCGTGTGGTTCGATTTTCCGCTGCGATTCTGGCACGCAGGCACCCCTTCATACGCCTACTTGACACGCAAGGATCTGTCGGCAGCAAATAGAACTGTCCGGTTTGGTACCAAGTAGATTGTCCGCTTCTTGTTGATCTGATCGAGCGGGCCGCAATGGCGCGTAGGGCGTAGCCCGAAGCGAC
>JANNKS010000759.1:0-3007 GCA_031396425.1 Rhizobacter sp.
GTGGTCAGTTTGATCTTCTGCGCCAGCGCCGAGAGCGAAACGCCCCACAGGGAAAGCATGGCCAAGGGAATCATCCAGCGAGCGAGCAGTCGGGTCATTCGTTCAATTCTCCATCGGAAGTGGTCAGGCGGCGCAGGTCACTGCGCCGGAGGCGACTTGGCCGCGCCGAGCCGGGTGCCGAAAAGTTCGCGCACCAGGCCAAGCTTGGTGGTCACGGCATGGTTGGCGGGTTCGAGTATCAATGCACGGCCATAGGAGCGGCTGGCGAGCATCGCATAAACGTCGCCAAGATTTTCGTGTGCCGTAGCGTAGCCCGGGTTGCTGCGCACCGCCTGTTCCAGTGCCGCCCTGGCCTTTTCGTAGTCGCCGTGGGCGGCGTACAGTGCAGCCAGATTGTTGTAGGGCTCGGCGAGCTCTGGAAAATCTTCCGTCAAGGTCTGAAAGACGCCGATTGCTTCCGCGCCGCGCTGCATCTCGGCGAGCACCACGCCTTTCAAGAAGCGCAACTGGGCATCTTTGGGGCGCGCGAGGAGCAACTTGTCGGCCACGACCAGCGCCTGCGCACTGCTTCCGGCTTGGTGCAGGCGCCTGATCTCGTTGGCTTCTTCGGCGGTCGCGCCTTTGGCGGACACGGTCGCGAACAGACAACTTGCCAGCAGGCAAACGTACAACGTGGGAGGCAGCGTTCGCATGGTCCGGGGTCCGGCGGGAGCGGCGGGCGGCGTACCAAACATTGCGTGTGTCGACGCAGTTTTCGGCCGGTATACTGAATCGATTGTAGTGCAGGCCGCCCGCCCCGATGGGCAGCACAACCATGCGGCCCTGGCTTGACCGGCGCTGTGCGCAGGCGGCGCGCAACGCGGCAATCAGCCCATCTGCAGTCGCCCCGGTTTGAACTGATTCTTCATGACCCTGAGAATTCACAACACCCTGTCCCGCCAGACCGAAGTCTTCGTGCCGATCCGCCCCGGGCAGGTGGGCATGTATGTCTGCGGCATGACGATCTACGACCTGTGCCACGTCGGGCACGCGCGTTTTCTGATGGCCTTTGATGTCGTCTACCGCTGGCTTTGCACGCTTGGCTATCAGGTGAACTATGTACGCAACATCACCGATATTGACGACAAGATCATCAAACGCGCGGTCGAGCGCGGCATTCCGATTCGCCAATTGACCGACGAGATGACCGAGGCGATGCATCAGGACATTGACGCTTTAGGCATTCTGCGCCCGACCTCGGAGCCGCGCGCGACGCAGCATGTGGGGGCCATGCTGGAGATGATCGGCACGCTCGAGGCCAAGGGCCTGGCCTATCGCGCTGGCAACGGCGATGTGAACTTTTCGGTGCGCAAGTTTCCCGGCTACGGCAAGCTGTCGGGCAAGTCGCTTGACCAGCTTCGCGCCGGCGAACGTGTCGCTGTCCACGAGGGCAAGGAAGATCCGTTGGATTTCGTGCTGTGGAAGGCGGCAAAGGATTCCGAGCCGGCAGACGCAAAATGGGACAGTCCGTTCGGCCCCGGGCGGCCGGGCTGGCACATCGAATGCTCCGCGATGTGCCGTGCGATGTTGGGTGCGCATTTCGATCTTCATGGTGGCGGCATGGACCTTCAGTTCCCGCACCACGAGAACGAAATTGCCCAGAGCGAAGGCGCAACCCCCGGGCCGTTCGTCAACTACTGGGTGCACAACGGTTTTCTCAATGTCGACAACGAGAAGATGTCCAAGTCACTGGGCAACTTCTTCACCATTCGCGATGTGCTCAAACGCTACGACGGCGAGACGGTGCGCTTCTTCATGGTGCGCACCCACTACCGCAGCCCGTTCAATTTCAGCGATTCCAATCTTGACGATGCCAGGAACTCCTTGAGGCGGCTCTATACCGCGCTGGACGGCGCCGCGATTGCGCAGGTGCCACTCGATTGGAGCGATTCGCGTGCGGTCGCGTTTCGCGCTGCGATGAACGATGACTTCAACACACCGGTCGCCATCGCCGTGCTGTTTGACCTGGCCGGTGAAGTGAATCGAACTCGTTCGCCGAGCGACGCAGCACTGCTGCGCAATCTGGCGGGCACGCTGGGCGTGCTGCAGCAACCGCCGCGAAGTTTCCTGCAGGCCGGCACGACGCTGGACGAACCAGCCATCGCAGCGAACATAGCGCAACGCCAGGCGGCCAAGCAAACCGGCGACTTTGCCACCGCGGACCGGATTCGCAGGGAACTGGCTGCGCAGGGCGTCGTTTTGAAGGATTCCCCGCAAGGCACCACCTGGGTGAAGGCCTGAGGTCAGGGCACATGATGCGCGAACTCTCCGTGCCGCAATACTGGGACGAGGCATGCAAGCACCTCGCCAAGCGTGACCGTGTCATGCGCAAGCTCATCCCGCAGTTCGGCGATGGCAGGCTGCAGAGCCGCGGCGATGCATTCACGACATTGGCGCGGTCGATCGTTGGTCAACAGATCTCGGTGAAAGCCGCGCAAACGGTCTGGGATCGGTTCACGGCGCTGCTGCAAGACACGTCGACCCGCCTGGTGCCTGCCAATGTGCTGGCCCTCGCGCCGCAGGCCATGCGGGGAGTGGGCTTGTCCGCGCGCAAGGTGGAGTATGTGTGTGACCTGGCGCAGCATTTCGAGTCGGGCACCGTCCACGTTCAGGACTGGCAGGCGATGGATGATGAGGCCATCATCGAAGAACTGGTGGCGATTCGGGGCATCGGTCGCTGGACCGCCGAGATGTTCCTCATCTTTCACCTGATGCGCCCCAACGTGCTGCCGCTCGATGACATCGGCCTGATCAAGGGCATCAGCGTGAACTACTTCAGCGGCGAGCCGGTTTCGCGCGCTGAAGCACGTGAAGTGGGTGACGCATGGGCGCCTTTTCGCTCGGTGGCCACATGGTACATTTGGCGCAGCCTGGACCCGCTGCCGGTTGAGTATTGAAGGTATGAGCAAACGACATTTCCTCGATTTTGAACAGCCGGTCGCGGAACTCGAATCCAAGATCGAAGAGC
>JANNKS010000021.1:0-15498 GCA_031396425.1 Rhizobacter sp.
GGTACTGGGCGTGGTGCACGTCTTCCTTGAGGTCCTTGACCTTCTGATCGGCCGAGGTCTTGGTCGCGTAGTAGATCGAGATGCCGTTGTTGGTCAGGCTGATCTGGCTGTCCAGGAACGCCTTGTTGTTGTTCGGGTCGAGCCACGACAAGGTGCCCGGGATGAAGGTGGCGTACATCTCCTTCGCGTACTCGAGTGCGCGAAGCGTCTCGATGCTGTCGATCACGACCTTGTTGCTGGCGTCGACCAGCTTGCCGCCGTGCGACCAGATCAGCCAATTCGCCCACAAGCCGTCGCCGGTGGCATTGCCGAGTGCAAAACCGGCCGGGGTGCCCTTGGCGTGCAGCGCCTTGAGCAGGCTCAACAAGCCGGCGGTGTCCTTCGGAAAGGCATCGAATCCGGCGGCCTTCACCATGCTCTGGCGGTACACCAGCATTGCGCCGGCCGCGCCCAGGGGAATGCCGATCCAGGTCTTGCCGTCAGGGCGCAGGTAAGCTTCACAGGCCGGGTACCAGCCGCCGTATTTCTTGCCCAGGTAGCTGGCCAGGTCGGTCACGTCGAGCAGTTTGTCCGGGTAGAGGTTCGCGTCGTCGTTGGTCGACAGGATGATGTCCGGCCCGGCGCCGGTGTTCGCCGCCACCGCGGCCTTCGGTCGCACGTCTTCCCAGCCCTCGTTGTCGACGCGCACTTCGATGCCGGTCTTCTCGGTGAATTTCTTGACGTTGACCATGTAGGCGTCGATGTCGCCCTGCACGAAACGGCTCCAGCGCAGCACGCGCAACTTGGCGCCCTTCTCGGGCTTGAGAGCCAGGCTCTGCGCATGCACGGCGGGTGCAAACAGCGCACCGGTTCCCAGGGCCGTACCGGCAGCGATGCCGGCCGAACTCTCGATGAATTTGCGGCGATTGAACTGGTCCATGGTTTCTCCTTGGCGGGGTAAGTGGTGCACGGGAAAGGCACCGAGGGGTTTGACAATACGCTAGGCCGTGAGCCGCTTGCCGCTGCTCGCATCGAACAGGTGCGCGCGCTGCAGGTCTGGTCGAAGGTGGATCGTGCTGCCGGGAACGAACTGATGCCGCTCGCGAAACACCACCGACATCTCGGTGCCATGGTGTCGACACACGACGAAGGTGTCGGCCCCGGTGGGCTCGACGACGGCGACCTCGGCGGCGATGCCGTGTTCAGCGATCAGCGCCAGGTTTTCGGGTCGCGTGCCGAAGATGACCGGCTGGCCGTCGACGCCGCCAGCCAAGGGCGGCGCATCCATGCGCGTGCCGTCGCCGAGTTCCACCTGTGCCGCATCGATGCCGCGGCGCAGCGTGCCTGGCAGGAAATTCATCGCCGGCGAGCCAATGAAGCCGGCCACGAACAGATTCGCCGGGCGGTCGTACAGCTCGAGCGGGCTGCCGGTCTGCTCGATGTAGCCGTCGCGCATCACGACGATCTTGTCGCCCATCGTCATCGCTTCGATCTGGTCGTGGGTGACGTAGATCGACGTCGTCTTGAGGCGCTGGTGCAGTTCCTTGATTTCGGTGCGCATCGCCACGCGCAGTTTCGCGTCGAGATTGGACAGCGGCTCGTCGAACAGGAACACCTGCGGATCGCGCACGATCGCGCGCCCCATCGCGACACGCTGGCGCTGACCGCCCGAAAGCTGGCGCGGAAAGCGCTGCAGCAGTGGCGTCAGGCCCAGAATCTCGGCAGCCCGACCTACCTTCTGGTCGATCACCGACTGGTCCTGTTTGGCCAGCATCAAGGCGAATGCCATGTTGTCGCCCACCGTCATGTGCGGGTACAACGCATAGTTCTGGAACACCATCGCGATGTCGCGTTCCTTGGGCTGCATCAGGTTGACGACCGTGCCGCCGATGCGAATGTCGCCGCTCGAGATGTTCTCCAGCCCGGCGATCATGCGCAGCAAGGTCGACTTGCCGCAGCCCGACGGGCCCACCAGCACCGTGAACGAACCGTCGGCGATTGAGATGTCGACGCCATGCAGCACCTCGACTTCGCCGAAGCGCTTTTTCACCGATTCGATACTGACACTGGCCATGCGGAGGCTTCATTGCAACAGGGGCGCCCGGCGACGCCGAACGCCCTGCACGATACGCGCGCCCTCGCCAATTGCGCCTGAGGGGATACCCGTTGATGGCCGCGAAAGTTGTCTGATAACCTGACGACATGTCCACCGGCCTGGCCTTCGACCCGCTGGCGCGCGCCAGCGTGCAGCCGCTGGTCGCAGACCGGCTGTCGGACCGCCTCGCGGCGCGCCTGATCGCGCAGATCGAACGTGGCGCGCTCAAGCCCGGCGACCGGCTGCCCACCGAAGCGCAGCTGGGCGCGGTTCACGGGGTGTCGCGCTCGGTGGTGCGCGAGGCGGTGCACCAGGTCAAGTCCCGTGGCCTGCTGCGTTCGCGCCAAGGGTCGGGCGTGTTCGTTTCCACCAAGCCGCAGCACCAGCCGCTCGCCTTCGACCCCACCGTGCTGGAGTCGATGCAGGCGGTCGTTCAAGTGGTCGAATTGCGGCGCGTGCTGGAAGGCGAGATGGCCGCCCTGGCGGCGCAACGGGCGACGCGCACGCAAATCGCAGGCCTGCGCCGCACACTGACCGCGATCGACGCGGCCAGCGACGCCGGCCGCGACGGCGTGGCAGAAGACCTGGCGTTTCACCGCGCCATCGGCGAGGCGACCGGCAACCCGCAGTTCAGCCGCCTGCTCGCGTTCCTGGAGCAGTACTTGCGCGAAGCGATGCGTGTCACCAAGGGCAATGAAGCGCGCCGCCTGGACTTCATGGAACAGGTGCGCGACGAACACCGCGCCATCGTCGATGCAATCGCGGCCCGTGACCCCGCTGCAGCACGCGCTTGCGCAACGCGCCATCTGCTGCGCGCCGATGGGCGTCTGCACGAAGGCGGCGTGCTGCCGGCGCAGCGCCAGGCCGGCGCAGCGCGGCCGCGTTCCAGGAGACTTGCCCCATGAGCAAACCCACATCCACCGCGGCGCCCCGCACTGCGCCGGTGCTCGGCGTCGTCGCCGACGACTTCACCGGCGCCACCGATGTGGCCAGCATGCTGGTGCGCGCGGGCATGCGCACGATCCAGGTCATCGGCGTGCCCAAGGGGCCGGCGCCCGAGGCCGACGCCGTGGTCGTCGCGTTGAAGTCGCGCACCACGCCGGCCGGCGAGGCCGTGCGCGAGTCGTTGGCCGCCCTCTCCTGGCTGCGCCAGGCCGGTGCGCGCCAGTTCTACTTCAAGTACTGCTCGACCTTCGATTCCACACCCGCCGGCAACATCGGGCCGGTGACCGAGGCGATGCTCGCCGCGCTGGACAGAAATTTCACGATCGCCTGCCCGGCCTTCCCCGAAAACGGCCGCACCATCTTTCGAGGCCACCTTTTCGTGGGCGACCAGTTGCTGTCCGACTCGGGCATGCGCAACCACCCGTTGACACCGATGCACGATGCGAACCTGGTGCGCGTGTTGCAGGCGCAAGTGGCCGGGCGCGTCGGCCTGCTGCGGCAGGATGTGGTGGCGCGCGGCGTCGCGGCGGTGCGTGAAGCGCTGCTGGCGTTACGGACCGAAGGCGTGCGCGTCGCGATTGCCGATGCGATCACGAACGAAGACCTGCGCGTGCTTGGCCAGGCCTGCGCCGACCTGCCTCTGCTCACCGCCGGCTCGGGCCTGGCGCTGGGCCTTCCCGACGTCTACCGCGAGCGCGGCTGGCTCGCCGCGGACACCCAGGCAGCACAACTCGACCGCATGACCGGCCTGGGCATGGTCTTGTCGGGTTCGTGCTCGTCGGCCACGAACGCGCAGGTCCAGGCCTGGCGCGCGGCTGGTCGGCCGTCGTTCGCGATCGATCCGCGCGCGCTGGCGCGCAGTGAACCGGTCGTCGACCGCGCCGTCACCTGGGCACGCGACTGGCTCGACCGCGAGCCCGTGCTGATCTACGCCACGTCCGAAGTCGCCGAGCTGAAGGCGGTACAGGCCGAACTCGGCGCCGAACACGCCGGTGCCTTGGTCGAAGCGGGCCTGGCGATGATCGCCCGGCGCCTGGTCGACTGCGGCGTGCGCCGCATCGTCGTGGCGGGAGGCGAAACCTCCGGCGCGGTGGTGCAGGCGCTGCGCGTTCAGAGCCTGCGCATCGGTGCGAGCATCTGCCCCGGTGTGCCCTGGACGCAGGCCGAGGGCCGGCCGCTGTGGCTTGCGCTCAAGTCGGGCAACTTCGGGGGGCCTGATTTTTTCGATCAGGCCCTGAAGCTGAGCACGGCCGCGGCCTGATCGCAGACCCATCGCATGGAATCGCTGCGCGCTGACATCTGCCGGGTGGGCCGCTCGCTGTTCGAGCGCGGCTACGTGCACGCAACCGCGGGCAACATCAGCGTGCGCCTGCCGCAGGAACAAGGCTTTCTGATCACACCCACCGACGCCTGTCTGGGCTTTCTGGAAGCAAGTCAATTGGCGCACGTCGCCACCAGTGGCGCACAACTCACCGGTGCGCCGGCCAGCAAGACGCTGGCGCTGCACCGCGCCATCTACGCTGCCGACCCGAGCGCGCACTGCGTGATCCACACCCATTCGACGAATCTGGTGGCGCTCACGCTGGCCGGCGTGCACAGTGCGCAGGACATCCTGCCCCCCATCACCCCTTACTTCGTCATGAAGGTTGGCCATGTGCCGCTCATCGCCTACCGGCGCCCCGGTGACCCGGCCCTCGCGGTGGACGTGACACGTGCCATCGAATCGGCCCGCGCACGCGGGCAAATGCTGCGCGCCGTGATGCTCGAGCGGCTCGGCCCGAACGTCTGGCACAGCTCGCCAGGGGCGGCGATGGCCACGCTGGAAGAGCTGGAAGAAACTGCCAGGCTCTGGCTCATGACGCAGCCCCGCCCTGCAGCGCTGAATGGCGCGCAGATCGATGAACTTCGCAGCGCCTTTGGCGCCACCTGGTGAACGCCATGCCTCGTTTCGCAGCCAACCTGTCGATGATGTACACCGAGTTCGACTTTCTGGAGCGCTTCGCGGCCGCGGCGGCGGACGGCTTCACGGCAGTCGAGTACCTCTTTCCGTATGCGCACGATCACCATGAACTGGCGCGGCGCCTGCAGGCCCACGAGCTCCAGCAGGTGTTGTTCAACGCACCACCCGGAGATTGGGACCGTGGCGAGCGTGGCATCGCGTGCCTGCCCGGGCGCGAGGCCGAGTTCCGCCGCGGCGTCGTGGAGCAGGCGTTTGTCTACGCCAAGGCGCTCGCCTGCCCGAGCGTGCACCTGATGGCCGGGCTCGTGCCCGAAGGCGCCGAGCGTGCCGCGCTGCGCGAGACCTACATCGCCAACCTGGCCTGGGCGGCCAAGGAAGCCCAGGCGATGGGGCTGGACGTGTTGATCGAGCCGATCAATACACGCGACATTCCGGGCTACTTCCTGAACCGGCAGGACCATGCGCACGAGATCATCCGGCACATCGGTGCGCCCAATTTGAAGGTGCAGATGGACCTGTACCACTGCCAGATCGTCGAGGGCGATGTGGCGATGAAGATCCGCAAGTACCTCGTCGACCCCTTGCACGCCGGTCGCGTCGGCCACTTCCAGATCGCCGGCGTGCCGGATCGCCACGAACCCGACCGCGGCGAACTGTTCCACCCCTACCTGTTCGACTTGCTCGATGAACTCGGCTGGCAGGGCCACATCGGCTGCGAATACCGGCCCAAGGCGGGCACGTCGGCCGGCCTGGGCTGGTTCCAACCCTACAAACCACAGCAAAAGGAATAACGCCATGAAACTCCTCATCACCGGTGGCGGCGGATTCGTCGGCTCGCGCCTGGCCAGCGCCCTGCTCGCGCGCGGGCAATTGGCCGGCAAGACCATCAAGACGCTGGTGCTCGCCGACCAGGTGGCGCCGCGGCCTGAGTTGTTGGCCGATGCGCGTGTGCAGGCCCGCACCGGTGCGTTGCTGTCGCAATGCGCTGCGTTTCGCGAGGAATCGTTTGAGGGCGTGTTTCACCTCGCCTCGGCGGTTTCGGGCGAATGCGAGGCCGACTTCGACCTTGGCCTGCGCTCCAACCTGGACAGCACGCGCGCGCTGCTCGACGCCTTGCGCCTGAACGTGAGCGGCGCGGCCACACCGCGCTTCGTGTTCTCCAGCTCGGTGGCGGTGTTCGGGCCGGACGCCGGCGTGGCGATGCCCCCGGTGGTGGCCGACGACACGCTGCCCGCGCCACAGACGTCGTACGGGACGCAGAAACTGATCTGCGAACACCTGGTGTCGGACTACACCCGCAAGGGCTACATCGACGGCCGCTCGGCGCGCCTGATGACGGTCACGGTGCGCCCGGGCCGGCCGAACGGCGCCGCGTCGTCTTTCTTCTCCGGCATCATCCGCGAGCCGCTCGCCGGCGAAGAGGCGATCCTGCCGGTCGACCCGAGCGTGTCGCACCCGGTGTCGTCGCCGGCGCACACCGTGGAAGGCCTGATCCGGGTGTTCGAAGCGAGCCGCGACGAACTGCAGGGCCGGCTCGCGTTGAATCTGCCGTCGATCAATGTGCGCGTGAGCGACATGCTCGAGGCCTTGCAGGCAGTGGCAGGCAAGCAGGTGCGCGAGCGCGTGCGCTACGTGCGCGACGAGCGCATTGCCGGCATCGTGGCGAACTGGCCCACCGGCGCCAGCGCGGTGCGCGCCGCGCGGCTCGGGCTGAAGGCGCCGGCGAACTTTGCCGAGATCGTGCGCCAGTACATCGATGACTGCACGGCGGCACCGAACGCCGCACAGACGCTGAAGGGAATGTTGCAATGAACCAGATCGACCTGCAAGGGCGCATCGCGATCGTCACCGGCGGAGCCCAGGGCATCGGCTACGCCTGCGCGGAGCGCATGTTGCGCTCGGGCGCGCGGGTCGTGTTGTGGGACATCGACGCGGCTCGCCTGGCCAGTGCACGCGAGGCGCTTTCCACGATCGGCCCGACCGACACCGCCACGGTCGAACTGACGGATGACAACGCGATTGCCAGCGCAACCCAGCAGGTGATGGCCAAGCACCAGCGCATCGACATCCTGCTCAACAACGCCGGCATCACCGGCGGCAACGGTGTCACCTGGGAACTCGACCCGGCGGTCTGGCGCCGCGTGATCGAAGTCAACCTGGTCGGGCCGTTTCTCACCGCGCGTTCTGTCGTGCCGCACATGGTCAAGGCGGGCTACGGGCGCATCGTCAACATTGCCTCGGTGGCCGGCAAAGAGGGCAACCCGAACGCTTCGCACTACAGCGCCTCGAAGGCCGGCGTGATCGCGCTGACCAAATCGCTCGCCAAGGAACTTGCGACGAAGGGCGTGCTGGTGAACGCCGTGACGCCGGCCGCGGCGAAGACTGCCATCTTCGATTCGATGACACCGGCGCACATCGAGTTCATGTTGTCGAAGATTCCGATGGCGCGTTTTCTCGAGGTCAACGAGGCCGCAGCGATGGTCGCGTGGCTGGTTTCGGCCGAGTGTTCGTTCAGCACCGGGGCGGTGTTCGATCTGTCGGGTGGCCGCGCCACCTATTGACGCGGCGCCGCCGGGGCCGCAACACGACGCCATCCCGGCGCGCGTCGAGCCGGGCCGCAAACCCTTGAGACGATCCCATGCGCATCACCTCGGTCAGCCCCTTCATCCTGCACGTGCCGGTCACCGGCATGCAGATCGCAGACAGCACCCACACTGTTTCACATTGGGGTGTGGTCGGCGCGCGCATCGATACCGACGCGGGCCTGAGCGGCTATGGCTACACCGGCACCCATGCGCACCTGGCGAGTGACCAGCTCATCACACGCTGCATCGAAACTTGTCTGACGCCGCTGCTGATCGGCGAGGTGGCGAGCGACATCACACGCCTGTGGCAACGTATCGCGCGCCACCCTGCGCTGCAGTGGGTTGGCCGCGCGGGCATCACGACGTTGGCGCATGCCGCCGTCGATGTCGCCCTGTGGGACCTGAAAGCGAAGGCAGCCGGGCAGCCGCTGTGGCAACTGCTGGGGGGCCAGGTGCGCGATGCCGTGCGCGCCTACAACACCGACATCGGCTGGCTCAGCCTGGACGACGCGACTCTGCTTCGCGGCGCCCAACAGGCCGTGGCCGACGGTTTCACCGGTATCAAGATCAAGGTCGGCTCGAGCGTGGAACGCGACCTGCGCCGCCTCGCCGCGGCGCGCAATGCGATCGGGCCCGACGTGACGCTCGCGATCGACGGCAACGGCAAATGGGACTTGCCGACCTGTCAGCGCTTTTGTCGCGCCGCCGAGGCGCACGACGTTTACTGGTTCGAAGAGCCGTTGTGGTACGACGATGTGAAGGGCCATGCCCAACTGGCGCGCAGCACGCGCATCCCGATCGCACTCGGCGAACAGCTCTACACCACGGACGCATTCGCTGAATACTTCCAGCAAGGCGCGGTTCACTGGGTGCAGCCCGACGTCACGCGCATGGCAGGAATCACCGAGGTGCTGCGGGTGTGCGACACGGCGCATTCGTTCCGCTTGCCGGTCGCGCCGCACGCCGGCGACATGAGCCAGGTGCATGTGCAACTTGCCTACGCCCACCCGGCGATCACGGTGCTTGAATACATTCCGTGGATCAAGGACTGTTTTGTCGAACCCGCCGATGTCCGAGACGGCATTTTCAAATTGCCGAGCCAGCCGGGCGCCGGCACCACCCCCACGCCGGCCGCCCTGCAGCGCTTCGGCAGACCAACCGCCTGAGGCGTCAGCCCCGCCAGCGCCGGTGGCCGCTCACCGCTGGCTGCGCTCGTCGCTCGGCGCAACCCATCCCGCGCTCAGGGCTGCGTCGTCTCAACGCCCTTCAACGCGGCCTGGAATTGTGCCGGCCACTCCCTGGCGCTGGCGGGCAACCGACCCGCGCCTTGCAACCGGCGCAAGGTCGCCACCCCGCGGTGCAATGCGGTGCGTCGTGAAGCCGGGTCGCAAACGGCAGCGGGCAGACTGGCGAGCTGCCAGTTCGCCGCCGCCCATTCAAGCTGCGCGGTGGCATCCCGCGGCGCCGCGTTGGCAAGGCGCCGGCGAATGTCGGCCACCGTCAGCAGATGGTGCGCTGCCGCGGGCGCGTCGTCGAGCGACAGCAAGGCGGCCGCAATCCGCGCGTGGCTCAAGGCCAGCGCAGGTTGCCACTGCGGGTCACCCGGTTCAGCGCGTGCGCGTGCATGCGTGATGGCAAGATCAGCCTCATAACTCACCAACGCGCTGGCGGAATCGTCGAGCGCCATCAACGCATCGCCCCTGCGGTTGTGGATCACGGCGAGGGCCTTCTTCCACCGCAGATTCGCCGGCTCGTTTGCTGCCAGACGCTCGCGCAGCGCCAACGCACGCTCGAAACTTCGCAGCGCCGCCCCGCTGTCGCCCAGCCCGACCCAGGCTTCGCCGATCCGGCTGTGGCTCACCGAAACGTCGTACTGGCGCTCCGGGTCGGCTGGCGCGGCCTTCAGCAAGTGTTGCCGGATCGAGAGGGCCTCCCGGTACAGCTCCAGCGCGTCGCGCCCGTCGCCGCCACCGGCCAGAATGTCGGCGACCTTGTTCAGGCTCACCGACAACTCGCGCTGAACACGCGCCTCGTGCGGCAGCGCTGCAACCAGACTGCGTGCGAGGGTCAGGTCGGCCCGGTGCTCGGACAGTGCGGCAGCGCGCTGGCCGAGCGCCAGCAGCACATCGCCGAGCCGTGAATGGCACAGTGAGAGGTCACGCTGAAGTTCATGTCGCTCCGGCGCTGCGGCGAGGAGCTGCTTGCGTAGCAGCAGCTCGGCCTGGAATTGCCGCCTAGCGGGCTCGAACCGGCCCTGCGCCACATGCGCCTGCGCCCCGCGTGAAGCCAACGCGGCGCGCTCGTCCAGGCGGCCGGTGCCGGGTGACGCGGCGAGCAGCGCGCCGTGACACAACGCGGCAACGAGCCCACTCCAACCTGCCATGGTCCGCACCGGGGTTCTCCCTCGTTGGCAATGCAGCACTGCGAAAGCCGGGTCAGTTCCGAAACATCGGGAACCGGCCCGCCGGATCTGCCGATTCTGCGAAAGTACCACCAACACCATTGCACGAGCAAGGCGGGATACGTGCCCCAGTTTTGCGTTCCAATCGCCGGCATGAACCTCCCGCAGCAAGCGTCGAACGCAGACCGCGCCGACCTCGACCTTGACCACGACTGGATCATCGCGCAGACCCAGGCCTGGCTTTCGCGAGCCGTGATCGGGCTGAACCTGTGCCCGTTTGCCAAGGCAGTGATGGCGCACGACCAGATCCGCTATGTGGTGAGTGATGCGACGGATGAGGCGGCACTGCTGCACGCACTCGGCGGCGAGCTCGAACACCTGGCGCGTGTCGAAGAGCAGGTCACGTCGACGACCTTGCTGGTCCACCCGCGGGTACTGGCCGACTTCGACGACTTCAACCAGTTCCTGGGTGAGGCCGAACACACGCTGGTGCGGGCCGGCTTCGAGGGCGTCTTCCAGCTGGCCAGCTTCCACCCCGACTATCAATTCGCCGGCACTGCAGCCGACGACGTCAGCAACGCCAGCAATCGTTCACCCTACCCAACCCTGCATCTGCTGCGTGAAACGAGCGTGGAACGCGCCGTGGCCGCGTTTCCGGACGCTGCGACGATCTACGAAACGAACATCGAGACTTTGCGTTCGCTGGGCAGCGCCGGCTGGCGCAAGCTGATGCAACAGTGCCAGGACGACGCGCCGGCACTCCTGCAACAAAGGCGCGAATCGCGGGGGTAGGATCACGCTCCCAGCGCGGCCCTTGTGGTGCCTGCGGCGTTGCAACGAGGTCCCATGCTTGAATTCGACGACATCCGGGCCGCAGCGGCCCGCCTTCAGGGTGTGGCCCACCGCACGCCGGTGCTGCGGTCGCGCACGCTCGACCAGCTGCTGGGCGCGCAGGTGTTCATGAAGGCGGAAAACCTGCAACGCATGGGCGCGTTCAAGTTTCGAGGGGGCTTCAACGCCGTCAATGTGCTCACCGACGCGCAACGTGCTCGCGGCGTGGTGGCCTTCTCGTCGGGCAACCACGCACAGGCGGTGGCACTGGCGGCGCAACTGCATGGCTGTGCGGCGACGATCGTGATGCCGCAGGACGCGCCGGCCAGCAAGGTGGCTGCCACTAAGGGTTACGGCGCCGAGGTGGTGACCTACGACCGCTACAGCGAAGACCGAGCCGCCGTCGCGGCCCGAATCGTCGCCGAGCGCCAGGCGGAGCTGATTCCACCGTTCGATCACCTTCCGGTGATGGCCGGCCAGGGCACCGCGGCGCTCGAACTGATCGAAGACATCGGCACGCTCGACGCGCTGATCGTCTGTGCCGGCGGCGGCGGTTTTCTCTCCGGATGCGCAGTGGCGGCGAAACACCTGCTGCCCGACATCGACGTCTATGGCGCCGAGCCGCAGCGCGGCAACGACATGCAGCAGTCGTTGCGCAGCGGGCGCATCGTCAGCATCGAGGTGCCGCGCACCATCTGCGACGGCCAGCAGACGCAGGCGGTGGGGCGCCAGCCGTTCGAAGTGATCCAGCGCCTGGTGCGTGACGTCCTGACCGTGCCGGACCGCGGCGTCGTCGACGCGATGCGCTTTGTCTTCGAGCGAATGAAGGTCGTGCTCGAACCCTCGGGCGCGTGTGCGCTGGCCGCGCTGATGCACGCGCCCGAAGCGTTTCGTGGCCAGCGGGTCGGCGTCACGTTGTCGGGCGGCAATGTGGATGCGGCGCGTTTCGTGGCGCTGATGAGTGGCGCCGAAGTGGTCGATTGAAAATGCCGCCGCGGCCGGCGCGAATGGGGTGCAGCGGAACAGCGAGGCCAACATGAAACAACGAACCCTCTGGATGGTGTCAGTGCTGTGGCTGGGCTTGCTGGTGGCCGGCCTGTATGCATGGCAGCGCCAGTCGGCCCCTGCGCCGGCGGCACCCGCATCGGCGCCACGGGCGCTGGCGCCCGCGCCGGACGCCGCGCTCGCTGCGCCGGCAGCCTCGGCCATCCGTTTTCCAATCGACACCGGCGCCTCGGTACCGCGGCCGGCGCCCAACAGCGGCGCGGCAGCGCCGAACAACCTGGCCGATGCGCTGGTCGACACACTGGGGCGCAAGGCCGTGCTGGAGTTTCTCAACGTCGACGCCTTCGCCCACCGGGTGGCGGCCACGGTCGACAACCTGGCACGCACCCATGCGCCAGCCCGGCTCTGGCCGGTGCACCCGACCGCGGGCCGATTCGCCACGCAGCAGATGGGCGAGGGCGCCGTGATCGGTGCAGAGAATTCGCGGCGCCACGGCCTCTTTGTGAAGTGGGTCGATTCACTCGACATGAAGGGCGTGGCCGGCTTGTACCGGCAGCTCTACCCGGAATTCCAGAGTGCCTACGAAGCCTTGGGCTACCCCGGGCGCTACTTCAACGACCGGGTGGTCGACGTCATCGACCACCTGCTTGAAACACCGTCGGTGGACGAGCCCGTGGCCGTCAAGCTGGCCGACATCAAGGGCCCGATTCAGCCGGCCCGGCCGTGGGTGATCGTGGAGTTCGCCGATGCGTCGCTGGAATCGCGTTCAGCCGGCCAGAAACTGCTGCTGCGCATGGGCCCGGACCATGCGCGCACGCTGAAAGCAAAGTTGCGCCAGCTGCGCAGCGAACTCACGCCGCCGCGTTGACGCTGGTGTCCACCAGGACCAGGTGCGGCTCGGCACCGATTTCACCGCGAAACGCCCGTGTGATTGGCGGCATGGCCTGCACCTGGGCCGCGACGTCGCGCGATGTCAGCGTCATCACGCGCTCTTCGTCGGCGCGGGCAATCTCGCGCATCAACACGAAGTCGACACCGCGCAGCGCGCCTCGCTGCTGCAGCACCCGCTCGCGATAGGCCTGCGCTGCACCGTTGCGCATCAGCAGGAAGGTCTTGTACAGCCAAGGGTGCTGTTCGTCGAGCACGCTCGCGTACTGTCCGAGGTGGCCGTAGGCCAGATCCACCGAGGTGAGACTGAAAGCCTTCATCGTTCCGAGCGACACCGCGACCAGGCCGAACAGCAGGCTGCCCAGGCAAATCACTTCAAACGCCGACAACACACCGCGCCCGGCCGCACCGAGCGAAGCCTCCTGAAGCATCAGTCCGGCCAAGCCGGCGGCAAACACCAGCACGCCCAGCGGCGTCGCGAAACGCATCCTGTCGGTGCGCTGGCGACGCGGTGAGAGCGTGTACCCCGTCGACAGCGCGGCGAGTTCGGGGTCGGACAGCCCGGCGATCTCGCGCGCCGTGGCCAACTCGGGCTGGCGCGTCATGCGTTCGCTCCAGCGCGTCATCTGGGCCTGGCTGCTCGGCGCTGCGACGCCAGGGCGATCGCCCTCTCGGCCCTGGTCCAGGCTGACCTTGCCGGCGCGCGACCCCTGGACCCACTGACCGAGGATGGATGTGACTGTCATGGACGACTCCCTGTGCTGTGAAGGCGACTGCGATTTCGATTCCGTTGCATGTACTTTCGCAGCCTGACGAGCGCGCGGCGATACCCCGACTCGGTGTCAACCTGCAACTCGGGGACGAAAAAGACGGCTGCGCGTCGCGTTGAAACAAAGTCGGGTGGCGGGCCTCATGCGCCGTGCGACGAAAGTCACGCCCACGTGGACATCACGCCACATGGGCCGGGCGTATGACCCATCCAGCGTCTCCGCCACGCCACAACCTTGCCGCCGCCGCCTGTAACTTTGGATCTGGTTGTAAGTGCCATCACAAGCGCGGGCAGCCGCAGCGCAGTGCATCGGGTCTGGATCCTGCCGGACGATGGTACCCAGCTAGGATCGCGACATGCCGGTCTGCCGCACAACACTGCTTGCGCTACTGGGCCTGGCGCTTCTGGCGGCGCTGCCGAGCCACGCGCAAGGCATCACGGTCACCGCCTATGGCGGCTGGCGCGGCAGCGGCGCGGGCCTTCAGCGCAGCGCACCGAGCGACCCGGCGGTGCGACTGGGTTCAGGGCCCGCCGCTGCGATGAGCATCGACTGGACGATCGACGCGGCGCGCCAACTCCAGCTGTTCGGCTCGCATCAGCAGACCGAACTCGAAACCAGCACCGGCAGCGGCGCCGGCACGCCATTGCGCGTACCGCTCAAGCTCAGCACCTTGCAACTGGGCGGCACCAATTTCATCGACGGCCGGGTCGGCAACGGCACCTATGTCGTGGGCGGCCTGGGCTTCACCCACCTTTCGCCCGGGCTGGCGGGGTTCGAGTCGGAGCTGCGCCTATCGCTGAGCCTTGGGCTGGGCTACCAGTGGCCCCTGAGTACCGGGCTGTCGCTGCGAACCGAGCTGCGCGGCTGGGGCACATTGATCAACAGCGGCGGCTCGTTCCTTTGTTCGGGCGGCTGCACCGTTTCAATCAAGGGCGAGACGCTGACGCAGGTCGAAGCCCTGCTCGGTTTGGCGTGGACCTTCTGACGCGTGCGCGCCCTGCAGTGTGCGGCGCGCTATGCATCGCTCAGCGATGGGCAGGTTGGATTGCAGCCCTGCCCCGGATCGTCGATGATGGCGACCCGCCAACGAACCGGAGTTACTGCGTGAAGTTTTCCGTGCATGCCATTCTCATCGTCATCGGCGCCGCGCTCGTCGGCGCGGCTGCGCAGGCGCAGACCGATGCTGCAGCCGCTGCAGCCAAGGAACCGAACGCTGTCGTGACGGCCAGCGGCCTGGTCTATCGCTCGCTCAAAGACGGCTCCGGCTCCAGCCCCTCTGCCGCCGACGTGGTCAAGGTTCACTATCGCGGCACCTTCCCGGACGGCAAGGAGTTCGACAGTTCGATAGCGCGCGGCAAGCCGGCCGAGTTTCCGCTCAATCGGGTCATCAAGTGCTGGACCGAAGGCGTGCAGCTGATGAAGGTTGGTGGCAAGGCCAAGCTCACCTGCCCGGCGGCGATCGCCTACGGTGAACGTGGCGCCGGCGGAACGATACCGCCCAACGCGACGCTGCACTTCGAGGTCGAACTGCTCGGCATCGCCGGCAAATAGACTCCCGTGGCCAGGGCCGTTGGTGCGCTGTTGTTTGACACCGCCCTGGGCGGCTGTGGCGTTGCCTGGAGCGACCTGGGCATCGTCGGCGTGCAATTGCCGGGAGCCGACCCGAAGCAAACCCGCGCCCGCCTGCACCGCCGCCACGGGCTGGTTCCGCTCGGCGCACCGCCACCTGCGGTGCAGCACGCTGTCGAGGGCATGGTCGGTTTGCTGAGCGGCGAGCCCGTCGATCTGAGTAACGTGCGGCTCGATCTGGAGGGCGTGCCCGCGCTGCACCGCCGGGCCTACGACATTGCGCGCGGCATCCGCGTCGGTACCACCTTGTCTTACGGTGACATTGCCGCGCGCCTCGGTGAATCGCGCCTGGCCCGCGCCGTGGGCCAGGCGATGGCGCACAACCCGATTCCCATCATCATCCCGTGTCACCGCGTGCTGGCGGCGGGGGGACGCAGTGGCGGGTTTTCCGCCGGCGCCGGCGTGACCAC